>NZ_DBGB01000023.1:0-198137 GCF_002295765.1 Sphingobacterium sp. UBA865
CCCCAAACTTTCGGTATGATCCTAAAAAAAGCTTCTCGATTGAGAAGCTTTAGTACCCGGAGCCGGAGTCGAACCGGCACGGTTTCCCACTGGTGTTTGAGACCAGCGCGTCTACCAATTCCGCCATCCGGGCATATCCGTTTGGGATGATGCAAAAGTAAGTAAAGTTTTTATTATTCCAAATCACTATACTGATCATTTTTAAAACTCATTGAAAATGAATGAGAAAATTTTAAAAAAACTTTTCATTTCCCTATAGAACGATTGAAAACGACCTTTTTTACGTATTTTTAATCAGAAAACAATCAAATGATTATGGAAAAAGTAAAACTCGGAAACAGTGAAATTGAATTCAAACCTCTTGTTTTCGGTGGAAATGTATTTGGCTGGACCGTCGATGAGAAACAATCTTTCGCCCTGTTAGATGCTTTTATCGATATGGGATTCAGTCTTATTGATACATCCAACAACTATTCACATTGGGTGCCGGGACACAGTGGGTCAGAATCAGAAACAATCATTGGCAAATGGATCAGCAAAAGAGATATTCGCGATAAAATTCAGATTGCAACAAAAGTCGGCGGACGTCGAATAGACAATAGTAAACCTAATCTTAAAAAAGAGTATATTATTAAATCTGTGGAAGATTCACTCCTGCGATTGAATGTAGACACAATCGATCTTTATCAATCTCATCACGATGATCTGACAACTGGAATCGATGAAACACTGGAGGCTTATCATAACCTGATACAGAATGGAAAAATAAAATGGATCGGTGCTTCCAACCTAAGTCCAGAACGGATTTCAGAATCCCTTCGTATAGCCGAAGACCACAATTTACCGTATTATATCGCTATTCAGCCCGAATATAACCTTTACGACCGGATGAAATACGAAGAGCAGTATGAACAATTGGCCCTCGATAATCATCTTGGCGTCATCAGCTATTATTCACTTGCCAGTGGTTTCCTGTCGGGTAAATACCGCTCTATTGATGACATCAAAGGTGCCAAGCGTTATGACGCATTAAAAGACAAGTTTAACACCCGCGGCCTGCGCATTTTAGATGTTTTGGCTGAGATAGCACATACACAACAAGCTAGCATGTCCGCTATAGCGTTAGCCTGGAGTTTACACAGGCCTTCAGTTACAGCGCCTATAGTGAGTGCAACTAGTATCCAGCAGCTCGAAGAACTTAGCAGAGCTGTAGAAATCAAGCTGACACCGGAAGAGTATTACCTCTTAAACCAAGCAAGCGATTACTAGACCAAAAGCACAAAAAAACAATCTAGTATATTGAAAATAAGAACATTAAAAATATACTAATCAAGTTACCAAATAATATTTGGCTATACCGTATAGGAGAAAGTGAGCTGTTCTAAAATAAAGAAAACAGATGATTTAGATAACGAATATAAACACCTGTTTTTCAATAACTTTTTCTCAGCCCGAGGCAACTTATCTTATTTTTTCATTCAGTAAGGATAAAATGGAAACAGGCACCATTGCACTGATATCCCCTCCATTAAACCACACATCTCTAACAATGGAAGAAGAAATATGAGCCGTTCCAGATCTACTCATCAAAAAATAGCTTTCTACCTCGTTATTGAGCAACAGATTATTTTGAGCAATGGCGTTTTCAAATTCAAAATCATTGGTATTGCGGAGCCCTCGCAATATAAAACGCGCTTTAACCTGCTTGCAGAAATCCACTGTAAGACCTTTATATTTATGCACCTCAACCCTACTTACGTCGTTAAAAACACGGCTAATTGAATCTACCCGTTCGTCGTGATCTAACATTCCTTTTTTATTGGCGTTATAGCCCACTGCAATAATAATTTTATCAAATAGCGGCATTGCTCTTTCAACAAGATCTTGATGAGCCAATGTAAAGGGATCAAAAGAGCCCGGAAAAACAGCAATTTTCATATTAGATAGTCTTAGCGTAAAAGGAAAATGATGAATACCCGTATTTTCTAGTTTCTATAAAATTTGGATGATCTTCCATTTGTCTTGTTGACGGATGCTCAACAACAAGGAGCCCATGTTCATGCAACAATTCCTGTTCAAAAATTAATTTTGGTAATTGTGGCAATTTAGGAATATCATAAGGTGGATCTGCAAAAATAAAATCGTAAGTATTCTTACAACTGGCAATGAACTTAAACACATCGGCTTTCCTTGCTTTAATCTGCTCCAATTTCATTTTATCCGCCGTATCATTGATGTATTGCATACATTTGAAATGAAGGTCTATCGCATCCACACGCTCAACATCCCGCGATGCAAGCTCAAAACTAATATTCCCTGTCCCTGCAAAAAGATCCAGACAGTGTAACCCATCAAAATCTAGTCTGTTCTGCAAAATATTAAACAGCGCTTCCTTAGCGATATCCGTGGTTGGTCTCACAGGTAAATTAGTTGGTGGATTCAACCTTAAGCCACCTAAACGACCTCCGATTATTCGCATAGTATAGAATCAAATAATACGTTATACGGCGTCAAATTTGACTCGATCTCGCTATCCGCCAATACAACTTTGGTTTTCAAATCCAATATTTCGATATCACCAGCATAAGTAGAGATACGTTTATAATAGGATTCATTTGGAATTTCTCCTGAAAGGAGCACCTTATTGATGGAGTCCCCTAGATTGAATAGCGTTAAAATATTAAGTACATAGTAGCTAATATCATCTAGATTATGAATTTCAAAACTATTATAAAGCTGAAAAACCCCGTTTTTAAACAGATAAAAATCAACTGTATTTTCAGCTACAAAATGAAGCCCCAACACACTGCCTCTAATGGATACACGCTCCTGCGCGCGATCGAGCACAACAGCGAATTCGGGAAGTATAATAGCATCTGGAAACAACCTCTTCCATCTATTTAATAACAGTCCATCAAACTGGTAAACAGCAACTAAATTAAGACTATCTAAAGAATAGCTAAATGTATTCTCAAGATCGGATGTACCTAAAAACTGTAGGTAATCGCTCATCTGTTCGCTCAGAAAAAACTCTTTTGGAATAAACGTAAAAGTTTGATGCGGTATCACAACGCGAACAAATCGAAATGGAAGGCTCATAATTCGTGTGGCATCCAAAATGGGCTCTTCTGACGGATACTCGATCAAAATCGGTGCAACCGACTTTTTATCAACCACTGCCAAGACATCCTTCTGAAAGCCAGCCTTGACCAAAAGATTGTACTCCGGTAAATAATGAATATTAAATTGTTTTGAAATATAATTCATTCGCTGAATTGTAAAAATTAAAACTTCTTAGAGCAAAAATAGCTTTTTCTAGAGGATAAGACAAACCTTTTAAATAACTTTGAGGGTGTTCATCAAAAATCTGTTAATACAGCAATTCCCATGGCAGGCCACCGATCAGCAGTTGGAGGCCTTCGAATTACTGCAAGAATTTCTACTCGCTTTTGACAAGCAATCCTGCTTTGTACTGAGAGGATACGCCGGTACGGGAAAGACAACGTTAATTTCGGCACTGGTCAAAGTACTACCTGCATTGCGCAAAAAAGCTGTTCTGCTGGCTCCAACGGGCAGGGCCGCAAAAGTAATCACCTATTATTCGGGACGGAAAGCACTAACAATCCACAAGAAAATCTATCGAAAAAAATCTGCTGTTTCATTTCATCTGGATTTCACTTTAGCGGAGAACCTTCATGAAGATACTTTATTTATCATCGATGAGGCTTCTATGATATCCAATGCACCTGTGAATGCGTTTTCAGGAAGTCTTTTGGATGACCTGATCCGCTATGTGCAATCAGGAAAGAACTGCACGCTATTATTTGTTGGGGATACCGCCCAGTTACCTCCTGTAGGACTCCTAGACAGCCCCGCATTAAACCCAAGTTATCTCGAAAGTGAATTTCATCTATGCGTTTATCCATATGAACTGACCTCCGTTGTCCGTCAATCCAAAGATTCCGGCATACTGTATAATGCGACAAAAATACGCGAAGAGATAACCTCAGCTGAAGAAGATCAAGATGACTTTCCCTTCCCCAAATTCATAACAAAAGGATTTAAAGACCTTTACAGAATGACAGGTGAACGGTTAATCGAAGGGATAAACTATGCCTATGACAAATATGGAGTCGAAAATACAATGATTATCTGTCGTTCAAATCGCTCTGCAAACCTATACAACCAAAATATAAGGAACCGAATTTTGTTCCGGGACGAGGAGCTGACCGGCGGAGATTACATTATGGTTGTTAAGAACAACTACTTCTGGTTGCAGGAAAACAATATGGGCGATGGGTTTATTGCAAATGGTGATATGGCCAAGGTGCGAAAAGTGAGCAATATCCATGACCAGCATGGATTTCGATTTGCAGATGTCACACTTGAATTTGTAGACATTGATGAAATAGAGCCTATCACTTGCCGCGTGATCCTAGACAGCCTCTATACGGACAGTCCCAACCTGCCTTATGAAACCCAGAAAGCACTCTACGAAGAGATCGCCTTGGATTATGCCGATATTATGGATAAAAAAGACCGTCTCGAAGCAATCAAAAAGGATCCCTATTATAATGCGCTTCAGATTAAATTTGCATTTGCAATTACCTGCCATAAAGCGCAGGGCGGCCAATGGCCAATCGTCTTTGTCGACCAGGGTTATATAAACGATGACATGTTGGATCTTGAATTTTTAAGATGGCTGTATACGGGAGTGACACGGGCAACAAAAGAGCTTTTTTTGGTTAATTTCAGTGAAAATTTCTATCCATCATAGGATTATTACACGAATTATTCGCAAAAGAACCTAATTATAAATATTTTTACGTCCAAAACCATTACTATACAATTATCTATATCATTATTTAATGCATAAGTTCTACTTTATCTTAGCAGCCAGCTTATTACCCTATATTGGCACTGCACAACAGGCGAAAGAGGTGCCTATAAAAGCCAACTATCAGTTAGCGGCGAAATTTTCTCCTGAAAAATTAAAGAAAATGATTTTTTCAACGAGTATCAAACCAAACTGGATCAATTTTTCTGATCGCTTTTGGTATGATTACGCAAGCCCACAAGGAAGAAATTGGTACATTGTTAACCCGGCCCTCAAAAAGAAAGAACTTCTTTTCAATAATGACGACATCGCTGCTCAAATTACTAAAATCGTTAAAAACCCAGTAGATGCCCAACATTTGGAATTACAAGGGCTTCGATTCACCAAAGATGAGAAAAAATTAAGATTTCAGGTTCAGAGCACCCAAGATACCGTGAAATCCAAAGATGAAATACAAAAGCTCAAAAATAAGTCCGACACCACTAAAAAGAAACTCTTTTATCTGGAATACGACCTGGCAACAAAGTCTGTCTTAGAAATCAGTGACTCGACAAAAGTTAAATCGCCATTGGGTTGGGCGACATACTCGCCTGACACCAATACAGTCTATTTTGCGAAAGATTACAACTTGTATTGGATGGACAAATCCAACTATCTTAAAGCGGTAAAGGATGAAAAAGACAGCACCATTGTTGAGCACCAGATAACAAAAGACGGGGTGCAATATTATGCTTGGGGCGGTGATGAATATAGCACAACTACGGGTGAGGAAAAAGATAAAGACAACGATACTAAACGCAAGCGGGTATGGATCAGCTGGTCTCCGGATGGACGTTATTTTACCTTGACCAAAAAGGACAACCGTTCTCTAAAGCCCTTATGGGTAATCAATAATATTGGCTCATCCCGGCCGACACTTGAAACTTATAAATACCAAATGCCAGGCGAAGTCGATTCGACAGAAACTGAACTATATATCTTCGACGCGGCAGCAAAAACTCCACGCCGCATCAATATAGCTACGTTCAAAAATCAGACCCTCTCTACCTGGACCAAAACACCAGATAAAAATTCGTATAAAGAGGATTATTTTATCAACTACTGGTTAGGCAATAACGAGGAATTTTACATTTCACGTTCTAGCCGCGACCTGAAACGAATTGATCTCCTAAAGGTCAATATAAATGGCACAGTGAACAACATTATCCAAGAGCGTTCTAATGTATATCTGGATGTTCAAAAACCATTCCTGATTGAGAATAAAAAGCAATTGGTTCATTGGTCAGAAAGAGATGGCTGGGGCCATTACTACCTCTACGACACAAATGGAAAATTGATTAATCAAATCACAAAAGGTGCCTTTCATACGGAAGAAATTACTGGTTTAGACCCTGCTTCAGGAACACTATACTTTACAGCATCGGGCCGTGAGAAAAACGAAGACCCCTATTATCTGCATCAATACAGTGTAAATACTACTGGCTCCGGCATTAAACTATTAAACCCGGGAAATTTTGATCACCAGGTGGAAATGAGTGAATCCTCCCGATATTTTGTTAATAATTCCTCCAGAGTAAACACGACTCCTGAATCCGTCTTATACAATAGCAATGGACAGAAAGTAATGACATTGGAAAAAGCTGACCTATCCTTGCTATTTGCTGCAGGTTACAAATTTCCAGAACCTTTTAAAGTGAAAGCTGGGGATGGCACCACGGATCTCTATGGGGTCATGTACAAACCATTTGACTTTGATAGTACCAGGACGTATCCCATTGTCGAATATGTATATCCCGGACCTCAGACCGAAGCTGTCAATAAATCCTTTGGAAGAAGCATGGACAGAATTGACAGGCTAGCGCAATTCGGTTTTATCGTCATCACCGTTGGTAACCGTGGTGGACATCCTTCACGTTCGCAATGGTATCATACCTATGGATATGGCAATCTGCGCGATTATGGTTTGGAAGATAAAAAAGTAGCGGCGGAACAGCTCGCAGATCGTTATAAATACATCGACATTAACCGCGTTGGTATAACTGGTCACTCCGGCGGTGGTTTTATGTCTACAGCGGCGATGCTTGTTTACCCTGACTTCTTTAAAGTTGCGGTGTCTGGCGCCGGAAACCATGAAAATCAGATTTACAACCGCTGGTGGAGTGAGCGTCATCATGGGGTGACAGAAAAAGTATCGGCTAAAGGCGATACAACATTCTCCTACCAAATCAATAAAAATACAGAGCTCGCAAAAAACCTAAAAGGCAGACTACTTATCGCTACAGGAGACATTGACAACAATGTGCACCCGGCAAATTCAATTCGCATGGTAGACGCATTGATCAAGGCTAACAAAAGATTTGATTTCCTGCTATTACCTGGACAAAGACATGGCTTTGGCGATATGACGGAGTATTTCTTCTGGAAAATGGGCGATTACTTTAGCCAATATCTATTGGGTGATTCCAAGATGAACGAAGTTGACATGACTGAAATGAATCGAGAAAAGCCACAAAAATAACGGTTACATGACCTACAATGAAAAATTAGCATTTTTATCCGTTACCTTGAGATCTTTCGAGGTAACGGATTTTTCTTTGGAGATGCTCCAAGGAATAACCCTGGCTGATCTGCTGAACATCTCCTTAGAGAAGGATAAAAAGGTTGCCTTTCGCGCCGCATGGGTATTTGAAACCATCGTTTTAAAGAATACAGCGTTGCTAAAATCTGTTCTCCCGCAATTCTTGAACAATTTAAAAAAACAAAAAAACTGGAGTTGTCTTAGAAGCTATACTAAAATTCTATTATTTTTAACGTCTAAAAAAAATAAAGAATATACGCTCCAAAATGAGATAGAAGAAGAAATTATCGAGCACTCCTTTCAATGGATGATCGAACCTTCATGTCCTGTCGCTGTACTGGTCAACTGTCTGGACATCTTAAATAACCTACGAAAGAAGCACCCTTGGATATATGAGGAACTACAGGCTCAAATAAGCTATTTTCAACGGACAAAACCTAGCCCAGCTTTAATGAGCCGGACTAATAAAATTACCCAGCAAAAAAGTTAAAATACACTTTTCATTCGCGCTTAAAACAGTGTGTTTCCTTTCGAATGGTTGACACGCCCCAAGTGCTTATAGGCCGCTTCGGTACACTCGCGTCCTCTTGACGTTCGCATAATATATCCTTCTTGAATCAAAAAGGGTTCATAGACTTCCTCAATCGTACCTTCATCTTCACCAACAGCCGTGGCTACAGTTTTTAGTCCTACAGGACCACCTTTGAACTTGTCGATAATCGTCGTTAAGATTTTGTTGTCCATCTCGTCTAAACCATTTTCATCCACATTAAGCGCATGTAAAGCATATTTTGCTATTTCTTTATCGATGCTCCCGTTGCCCTTTATCTGCGCAAAATCTCGTGTGCGGCGCAGTAAAGCATTGGCTATCCGTGGTGTTCCCCTGCTCCTTCGCGCAATCTCGTAAGCTCCTTCATCAGAAATAGGTGTGTTTAAGATATGAGCCGAACGCAGCACGATAGTTGTCAGCAATTTTGCATCATAATATTGCAAGCGTGAATTAATTCCAAAGCGTGCGCGCAAGGGGGCTGTTAAAAGACCTGAGCGCGTTGTGGCACCAATCAAGGTAAACGGATTCAGAGAAATCTGCACAGACCGTGCATTTGGGCCTGTCTCCAGCATGATGTCGATTTTGAAATCTTCCATTGCCGAATAAAGATATTCCTCCACCAAAGGACTTAAACGATGGATCTCATCGATAAACAAAACATCACCTTCTTCCAGATTTGTCAATAAACCCGCTAAATCGCCCGGTTTATCCAATACAGGGCCCGAAGTAATTTTGATACCAACCCCCATCTCATTAGCAATGATATGGGATAAAGTCGTTTTTCCTAAGCCAGGGGGGCCATGCAGCAAGACGTGGTCCAGCGCCTCGCCTCTCAGCCTAGCCGCTTTCACAAAAATATTGAGGTTTTCTAATATTTTAGCCTGTCCTGTAAAGTCTTCGAAAGCCTGAGGCCGCAATGCTCGTTCAATATCACGATCTGTATTGCTCAGACGTTCAGGATTTGGATCTAAATTCTCGTTCATTGTGGCAACATTTTAATTTCTCTTATAGCGCTTACCTATG
The DNA here is from genome assembly GCF_002295765.1 of Sphingobacterium sp. UBA865. Taxonomy (NCBI): domain Bacteria; kingdom Pseudomonadati; phylum Bacteroidota; class Sphingobacteriia; order Sphingobacteriales; family Sphingobacteriaceae; genus Sphingobacterium; species Sphingobacterium sp. UBA865. Next base: position 8,989 of record NZ_DBGB01000023.1, read on the forward strand.
CTTCCCAGTTTCAATTGGATAACACCAAAAAATGCCTCCTTAAAGATACTTGTACTCATCTTTGATGTACCTTCAGTCCGATCTGTGAATATAATAGGGACTTCCACCACCTTAAAGCCATATTTTATGGCTGTAAATTTCATTTCAATCTGAAAAGCATAACCTACAAACTTAATCTTTTCAAGTGGGATTGTCCTGAGGACTTCTCTGGTAAAACAAACAAATCCCGCGGTAGCATCCTGGATATCTATTCCGGTTATAAAACGAACATATACCGAGGCGAAATAGGACATCAGTACCCGGCTCATCGGCCAATTGACCACGTTCACGCCCTTGATATAACGCGAACCTATGCTCATATCAGCACCATCCGCACAAGCCTGCCGTAAGCGAAGCAGATCCTCCGGATTGTGACTGAAATCTGCATCCATTTCAAAAATATATTGGTAGTGCTCGTGCGATAGCGCCCATTTAAATCCATGGATATAAGCTGTCCCTAAGCCCAGTTTCCCGGTCCGTTCTTCGATAAACAGACGGCCGGTAAATTCATTAAGCTGCAAATCCTTGATGATGGTAGCCGTCCCATCGGGAGAACCATCGTCTACAATTAAAATATCAAATGCATGTGATAAGGAAAAAACTTTGCGAATGATTTTTTCAATATTTTCCTTTTCATTATATGTTGGAATGATAACTAAACTATCCGTCACTTTTTTATATTTAAGACCAGTAAAGGTAATCATTTACGTTAAATTCTAATGCAGGAATTCGATGAAATATACAGGATAATCATCATTGCTCCGATGAAAAAGCAGTAAACCCTTCAAGCTCAAACCAACACACCGACATGCTAAATAAACAGCATCAATAGATTGCACGCCATAAAAAAGAGAAGCCCGTTACTTTGGGAGTAACGAGCTTTCATTAACCAATTATAAACTTAAATTATGAGACTGCAAATATGGTGAAAATTGCTTTCATTTACAAATTTATTTGCGTTTTCCTGCAACATTTTCAATACAGCCCCTATTTTATTTTGCTAAATCGTTTAGAAAACATGCATACTACCGCAATTTAGCGGTCTACCTCCCCCAAAACGATATCAATAGATCCAAGGATCGCAATTAAATCAGCAATTAATACGCCTTTTCCGAGTTCCGAAATCACCGAAAGGTTATTAAAACTTGGCCCCCTTGACTTTACACGCAGTGGAATATCTGATTTATCTTTAGTGACAAAGTAAAACCCTAATTCTCCTTTCGGATTTTCAGCACGGACATAGTAATCCTGAGCCTTCAAATTCACTTTCTTCGGAACCAGAGCCCTCGGATCAAATTCAGCTGTACGTTTAAAGTCTTTCTGTAATCGTTCAAGACATTGCTCAACAATGCGAACAGATTCTTTGACCTCATCTACCCTAACTTTATAACGATCCCAGCAATCGCCGATTATTCCCATCTCACCTTTTCCCACAGGTATCTCAAAATCAATTTCTGGGTAAACAGAATAGCCATCTATTCGTCTCAAATCCCATTTTATTCCCGAAGCGCGAAGCATGGGCCCTGATACACCATAATTTATGGCGACATCAGCAGGAAGTACCCCTATTTTAGCTGTACGGGAAATAAATATTTGGTTCTGTGTCAATATCTCATCCAGTTCGACCAATTTAGGCTTGAAATACACTATAAATTCAGCACAGCGCTCTTCAAAGCCTACAGGCAAATCATAAAATAAACCTCCTACCCAGATATAATTGTACAACATCCTGGAGCCAGATGCCCATTCCAACATATTCATAATATGCTCACGGTCGCGGAAACACCAAAGGAACGGTGTTGTTGCGCCGATATCAATCCCATATGTCCCAATAGCAATCAGGTGGGATGCAATTCGGTTGAGTTCACAGACCAGCACCCGGATGTACTCTATTCTTTTCGGTATTTTACTATCGAGACCAAGCATGCGTTCAACCCCCATCACGAAAGCATGACTATTGTTCATTGAGGCTAGATAATCCAGACGATCAGTAAAAGGAATTGTCTTTGCGTAATTTAACGATTCGGCATGTTTGTCAAAACAACGGTGCAGATAACCCAGATGTGGAACAACCTCTTTCACGATCTCTCCATCTGTAATCAGCTGCAGTCGGAGCACGCCATGCGTAGAAGGATGCTGAGGTCCCATATTTAACACCATTTCCTGACTGGATATCTCCGTAAGGTGTTTTTCATAGCGTATTAATGCCTCTTTATATTTTGGATTCGCCATTTCTATCAATTAATATGGATGCCATGATATTTTTCTGCCTCTTCATAATCCTTCCGTAAAGGATATCCTTCCCAATCGTCAGGTAGCAAAATCCTTCTAAGATCCGGATGTCCCTCAAAATAAATCCCCATCAGGTCAAATGCTTCGCGCTCATGCCAGTCTGCCGTGCGCCATACCGAAGTAAGCGAAGGAATCTCAGGGAGTTCATCGAGCGAACGATTACCAGACAACTCCACTTTTAAGACCAAACCGTGTTGATAAGGCAAGGAATTGAGATGGTAGACTACAGTAAAATGCGTTTGATAATCCACCGCAGTAAGGTTGCTTAAAAAATCAAAGTACAAACCCTCTGTATCTCTCAGGAATAAACATACGGCTATAATATCGCCCTTATCAATAAATAATGCAGGCTGCAGCCCATTGTGATCTTCTTTAAGAATAATTTGAGTTCCAAATCTGGAAACAAGCGTCGATTTAATTTCGTCAAATGTCATATTTATGGAGCTATGCGCGTAATCTTCCAGGAATCAGACACTTTTTTATAAACGATACGATCATGCAGCCGACTCGCACGTCCCTGCCAGAACTCGAAATAAATCGGTTTCAGTAAATAGCCGCCCCAATGTGAGGGTCTAGGTACAGCGTCGCTTCCATTATATTGGTTTTCGAGTTCTTCCACCCTGTTTTCTAAAAAACTGCGGTTTGGAATTTCATGGCTCTGCGGGGAGGCCAGTGCACCGATACGGCTCGCTTTAGGTCGCGATTGAAAATATTCATCCGAATCAGCTCCGCTCACAAATTCAATAACTCCTTCAATCCGGACCTGCCGCTGCAATTCAGGCCAGAAAAATAACAGTGCAGCATGCGGATTAGCTTTCATGTCTTCCCCCTTACGGCTCTCATAATTTGTAAAAAAGACTAAACCTTCTGATACAATATCCTTCAATAAAACAACTCTTGAGGATGGCAAATGATGGGAAGATACGGTTGAAAGCACCATGGCATTAGGTTCGATCACCTCGCTATGAATAGCCGCATCAAACCATTTTTTAAACTGGTGGACTGGATCACGATCCACATCCGATTCAGATAGGCTACCTAATACGTAATCCTGTCTGATTGCTGCAATATCATTATGTTGAATGGACATAGAAACCTGTTTTTATATCCTACAAACTTACTAAAATCATTGCTTTTTCTCTATAAAGTTAGTAGAAATTGACAAAATCCTAATTTTGGCACAAATCTCGCATAGATTAAATAAAAAAGATTAAATTCAATAAACAATTAAAATTCGCGCTATATGTTTACCGAACTAGACCCACAAAAAGGAAGTCTATTGATTTCCGAGCCATTTATGCTAGACCCTAGATTCCTCAGATCCGTGATATTGTTATGTGAATACAATACAGAGGGTTCCCTCGGATTTGTCCTAAATAATCAAACCAATGTTCGCATAGGCCAATTATTGGAATCTATACCGAATTGCAATTTCCCCATCTACGTCGGTGGTCCTGTGGCTCAGGAAAGTCTTTTTTTTGTACATAGCCGTTTTGATTTACTGCTAAGTGGCGAGGAAGTGGCTCCTGGAATCTATTTTGGAGGCGATGAAGAAAAGCTTATTGAAGCCATACAAACCGATAGCATAAAACCTGACGAATTAAAATTCTTTATCGGATATTCTGGATGGTCTGCCGGTCAGTTGGACGGCGAAATCAAAGAAAATAGCTGGGCTGTACAAAACAAATACCACCAACAGCTCATTTTTGAAGGTAATGGCGAATTGCTATGGAAGGATGCCATCATTGGATTAGGTCCCAAATATGCACATGTCGCCAACTTCCCACAGAGCCCAGGTCTAAATTAGCGAAAGGGACTTACGCTATATGACAGTTTGCTTTACGAGTCCGTAAATCACCGAATGAGCCTATGACAAAATAGGCGGTTTTCTGCCATCATGTCCTGTAGGGACGATTTGGAACACTGATTGTATGTTTTAAACAAATCATAAAATTAAAATAGCGACATACAAATTATGAATCCAGAAAAAGGTAGTATTTCAATTCACACGGAGAATATATTTCCCGTAATCAAAAAGTTCTTATACTCTGATAATGAAATTTTCTTGCGTGAACTGGTATCTAATGCCGTTGATGCTTCTCAAAAAATCAAACGTCTGGCTTCTTTGGGTCAATACCAAGGGGAAACAGGAGAATTGATTGTAGACGTAAAATTTGATGAAGCGGCCAAGACCATCACTATTTCCGATAATGGTATTGGTATGACAGCCGATGAAATAAAAAAATACATCAACCAGATCGCTTTCTCAGGAGCAACAGAGTTCATGGAAAAATTCAAGGAGGCAAATGACGCAAATGAAATCATTGGTCGCTTTGGTTTAGGCTTCTATTCCGCATTTATGGTAGCCGATACCGTAGAAATCCAATCTTTATCCTATCAAGATGGCGCAGAACCGGCTCATTGGACTTGCGATGGTAGTACATCTTACGAAATTTCTACGGGCTCAAGAACCACACGTGGTACCGACGTCATCTTACATATTAATGAAGAATCAACAGAATTTTTAAGCCAGGCACGACTACAGGACATTTTAGATAAGTATGCTAAATTTCTTCCTGTTTCAATCCGTTTTGGCACCAAAACAAATTCTGAACAGGACGGTGAAGACGAAGAAGGAAAACCAAAATACAAATCTGTAGAGGTAGATAATATCATCAATAATACCAATCCAGCCTGGACAAAATCACCGTCTGAATTAAAAGACGAAGATTATCTAGCCTTCTACCGCGAACTCTATCCATATTCAATGGATGAACCTTTGTTTTGGATACACCTCAATGTTGATTACCCATTCAACCTGACAGGTATCCTCTACTTCCCTAAAGTTAAAAATGAACTGGAAATCCAGCGTAATAAAATTAAACTCTATTCTCGACAAGTGTTTATCACCGACGAGGTGAAAGATATTGTTCCTGAATTCTTGATGTTACTTCATGGGGTAATTGATTCACCGGACATTCCGTTAAACGTATCCCGTTCATTTTTACAGGCAGACAGTAACGTAAAAAAAATCAACAGTTATATCACCAAAAAGGTGGCTGACAAATTGAACGAAATATTTAAGACCGACCGTAAGGGATTTGAAGAGAAATGGACGGATATCGGTTTATTTATCAAATACGGTATGCTTAGCGATGAGAAATTTGCTGAAAAAGCAAATGACTTCTGTTTAGTAAAAAACACAGGTAACCAAAGCTTCACCATTAAAGAGTATTACGAAAAGGTCAAAGATATCCAGGTAGATAAAGATGGTAACATTGTCTACTTATATACACATGACGCCGCTCAACAAGATGGCTTTATCCAAACAGCATTAAACAAAGGTTATGATGTTTTGATGCTTGATGGGCCATTGGATACACACTTTGCAGCTTATTTAGAGCAAAAGGGCGGCGATAAGGTACAGCTGAAACGTGTAGATGCTGACGTTATCGATAAGTTGATCCAAAAAGATGAAAAGGTTGAATTGGCCCTTTCAGAAGAAGAATCCAAAAAAGCGCTGGAGGTTTTCGAAAAAGCAATTTCGCGCCAAGATATGAAAGTTGAAGTTGACGCGTTAAATGAAAGTGACCTGCCTGTATCGGTAACAATTGATGAATTTATGCGTCGAATGAAAGATATGGCCAAGACAGGTGGTGGCATGAATTTTTATGGTTCATTGCCCGATAATTATAAGGTAACAGTCAATGGGAACCATCCGCTGATCAAAAGAATTTTATCGTCATCAGACGAAGAAGGTTCAAAACTGGCAAAACAAGCTTTTGATTTAGCACTCTTATCCAGAGGTTTATTGTCTGGAGCAGATCTGACATCTTTTGTGAAGAGAAGTGTAGAAATGATTTAAGGGTATTCCTTCTAATAAAAAAGGCGGTCTCTTTAATAGTAACCGCCTTTTTTATTAAAAATTGGACACAAATGACAAATTTGGAGCAGCCAAATGCATGGCATTATCGAAATGCAACCCTTTAGATGTTTTTTATTAAAATTTAATAAACTAATCTTCACCCAGTTGGCTTTAAACGCTGTTTTTTTTCAGTCAAATATTTGGAGGGAATAGGGTTTAATCGTACTTTTGTATCATCAAAATCACGGTAGGTATAGCTCAGTTGGTTAGAGCACTAGATTGTGGTTCTAGGGGTCGTCGGTTCGAGCCCGATTACTTACCCAAAAAGGCAGATCAAATGATCTGCCTTTTTTAATTTGATAAGTTCTCAGCCAACTAAACAAATGCTCCTTGACCAGCTACCCATCATCCGAACAAGCTTCAAAGGCAACTTCTTCCCTTTTACAGTTCAGGCACAGGATCCATAAGCCCTGGATGGCGCGGATCATAAATAGCCACAGCAACTTTAGAGTCCGCACAACCATAATATAAAAACCATTTTTGTTTAAAAAAGACCAATCCTTCGATAAAAACCGTTCCATCTATATATTGTCCACTTTTTTCGAAAGATTCCATGGGGCGTAAAAACGGAACATCCATTCGAGCCAATACGCTTGTCGGATCTCGTGGACTAAATAAAACCTGTCCAGCGGAATAGGTATTTTTATTAAAACGCACATCCCCTTTCTCAGCATGATTCTTACCATTGTATAGCAATACAATTCCTTTATCAGTCAAAACTGCTGGAGGACCGCACTCTGTCAACGAACTATCAAAGTAACCATCCCTCGGCGAAATGAAGGCTTTCAGTGTACCTCTATTATCTGTTACGGGTTCCCAGTCAATCAAATTATCGGATGTGGCGCCATAAACACCATGTTCTCCCCAGTACAACCAATATTTCCCATTGATTTTAGCTATAACCTGTTTGTTAACTTTCAATGTAGTCACAATAGAAGCCGATTTATGCGGTTCATTGACTAGAGTGCGCCTATTTCTCGAGTTCTTAAAAATAGGACCGTATTTAGTCCAGTGTTTCAGATCAGTGGATATTGCTACACCAAGCCGCGGTACCTTTCGGTTCCATTGGGTATAAAATAGCACAAAACGCCCATCCTCAGTCTGTGCTATCCGAGGATCTTCTGTCCCGCCAGGCCACTCGTTATCTTGCTGCTCATCAGGCCCCGGATAGAATATAGGCGTTTTCAGTCGTTCAAAATGAATACCGTCAGCACTAGCTGCTAACCCCAATCGGGAGGTCCGGTGGCCAATAGCTTTTCCTGTCCGATCTTCTGCACGATAAATGACATAGATACTATTTCCCCTTACTACTGCAGCAGGATTAAAAGTGTCGTTGTCCTCCCATCGAATTTCTTTCTTCAGCATTGGATCATAAAATACGGAACTCGTATCGGGCTCAATAATTGGATTGACACCTTTGGGCCGTTCAAAGCCTCCTAATACCCATTGTTCTTTTTTAAGCTTTCCAGCAGGCTGCACGCTGCAGCCGCATAAAAAGACGAACAGAATAGAGCCTGCAATTTTTACGATAATATTCATATTTTAATTGATTTCTATGGTTTTACATGTAGTAGCAAACAACAGCCTGTAAAAGTGAAAATTATAAATTGGTTACCACTGAAGAGCGATCGAAACTATTATTGATCATTCACAAATATAATGCTAATAGAAAAAAGTACCGCAAAAACAAGTTCAACAAAATTGAATTGGGATCAAAACTAAAAAACACAAATAAACAATTCAACGATAAATAACTCGAAATATTGCAATATATCGCAATACTAAAACGATTATAATGACAAATATTGCAGCATATAGCACAAAAACACTACATTTATAGCATGATATCCAAAGAAGAACGTCACGATTTTATATTAGTTAAAATCAAAAAGGAAAGGAAATTAGTTATGACAGAGTTAGCGGCCGAACTTGGTGTCTCTGAGCATACCGTCCGACGTGATCTTAAAGAACTATCTGACGCTTGCTTGCTCCGCGCTATTCGAGGGGGAGCCACTTTACGGTCAAACTTACCATTCGATATATACGACCGAAATAACCTTGATGTTATGGAGAAACAAGCCATAGCAGAAAAATCGATCACACTATTGAAAGATCATCAAGTCGTCTTTTTTGACGGTGGCACAACAACACAGGCAATTGCTGGCAACATTCCAGATAGCCTAAACCTTACTGTGGTCACACATAGTCTCCCAATAGCCAATATACTTGCAAACCTCCCAAACATCAGCTTGATTTTCGCGGGTGGCGCTTTCTGCAAATCATCTCTTACGATGCAGGGACAGCAAACTATTTCTACCTTTGAAGAAATATATGCGGATGTCAGCTTCATAGGTGTATGTAGCCTGGACCCCTATCGTGGACTTACGGCAAGAACTCGCGAAGAAACAGCTATCAAAAGAGTACTATGTAAAAATTCAATGAACATTGTTGCTGCCACAACGAGCAATAAGCTCGATACCCTGGCATCTTTTCTAACATGCCGCGCATCTGATATCAGTTATTTAATTACAGAAAAGGATCCTTCTGATCGCATTTTGCAGCCTTATGTCGAACAAGGTATTACAATTTTATAAGTTTACCATTTATGAACAATCTCAAACAGGAAGCCGCCAAAGCTGCTCTTCAACTTTTAGAACCTGATCAATTCATTGGACTAGGTGTTGGATCAACAATAGCTTATTTCATTGAATTAATTGCCAGTAGGGTCAGTTTTAAATCCAGCCTGAAATTTACATCGCCTTCTTTGGAAACCAAAATACTGCTCCAAGAAAATGGTCTTATTTGTATTGATAACAGTACCATAGCAACGCTGGATTATTATTTTGACAGCTGTGATCAGGTGGACATTCATTTAAATGCGTTCAAAAGTGGCGGCGGCGTACATACAGGTGAAAAGATTATGGCGAATATGGCAAAGCAATTTATTCTCTTGGTCGATGGCGCAAAGATGGTCGATAAACTGACCACAAAATATCCGCTATGTGTTGAAATTATTCCCGACGCCTGGCTATCGGTACTTAAAGAACTAAAATCAAGCTATTCTTCAGCGATATCAAACATTGTATTACGAAAATCTGAACAAAAATCGGGGCCTCTACTATCTGAGAGAGGTAATTTCCTGGCAGACATTTATTTTTCTAAACTGCCTGATATTTTTGATTTGAATAAACAAATCAAACTCATTACAGGCGTTGTAGAACATTCACTTTTTTATCAACTGTGTTCGGTATGTCTTCGAGCAACAGAAGATGGCGTAACACATCACTTTGCAAACCGCATTGTAGAATCGAACACGGACAAAAAAAGCACGCAATAGCATTAAATTTTATATTGAAGTCCAACAAGTAGCAAAACTGCGCTAAAATATTTTAAATCAACATGAAACACACTCAAATTAACACAGGAATACTAAGTTTTGGCATGTCAGGACGTGTTTTTCACGCGCCATTTATACATACCAATCCACATTTCAATCTCAGCGCTGTTGTAGAACGGTCGAAAAAAAACGCACATGAATTTTATCCGGCAATAAAAAGCTACGATAATATAACTGAATTACTAGCGGATGAAAGCATCGAACTGGTCATTGTGAACACACCAAACTATACCCATTTCCAATATGCAAAAGACGCCCTAGAGGCAGGAAAACACGTTTTGATAGAAAAACCTGCCGTTGATGATTCTACACAATTCGATACGCTTCTTGCCATCAGCAAAAAACAAGGAAAAGACTTATTTTTCTATCAAAACAGACGATATGATAGTCACTTTTTAGACATTAAAAAAGTGATCGAAAGTGGAGAATTAGGAAAGCTGATTGAAGTGCATTTCAGATTTGATCGCTATAAAATGGAATTGGGACAAAAATACTTTAAGGAAGATACGCAGTATATTTCCAATGGTATCACTTATGACCTAGGTCCGCACCTTATTGATCAGGCAATCTCACTTTTTGGAAAACCGGTTAAATTTACCAAGACAACATCCATCAACAGACCCGATTCTAAAGTTGCAGATTATTTTCACTATCATCTTTATTATCCAGCTGGACTGAACGTGTATTTAACAGGCAGTTTACTTGTCGCCTCTCCGCAGCCCGCCTTTGTCTTAAATGGTACAAAAGGGAGTTTTATCAAGAATATGACGGATGTGCAAGAACAGCAATTGCTAGATGGTATGTTGCCCGACGATCCATCTTATGGCCTTGAGCCAGCCGGCCTCGAGGGAAAACTTGTTACGATAGACGTATCAAATCAAAAACATGAGTCTTTAGTAACGCCACATACAGGAGATTACAATCAGCTGTTTGAAGCCATTTATGAAAGCTTAAGAAATAATATCGATTACCCTATTAAAGCGGATCAGATTAAATGGCAGATTCAATTGCTTGAAGCTGAAAACACCTAAGTTTTTAAACAATCAAATGGCAGCACGGTTCAAGAAAAATAATAGGTGCTGCCATTTTTAATTTGATTCCCAAAGGCATTCGTTCGGTTCAATATGGATCATCACATGACCAAGATCAGGAATATGCGCAACCAAGTGGTCTTTGAGTTTATGCGCCAGCTCATGCCCTTCTCTTACCGTAATTTCACTATCGACAATAGCGTGCAGATCGACGTGATATTTAGCCCCCGATTTGCGGACAAAACATTTTTCCGTGGCTTTTATCCCATCTACTTTTAATGCTTCTTGCCGGATATTGTCAATGACCTCATTGTATACATTTTCATCCATGATCTCGCCAAGCGCCGGTCTGAAAATATGGTAACAGTTATAAAGTATAAATCCAGCGGCAAATAATGCCGCGTAGTCATCCGCATTTTCATATCCCTTTCCGAGCAACAATGCAATAGATATCCCAATGAAAGCTGCAACTGACGTTATCGCATCGCTTCGATGATGCCAAGCGTCTGCACGAAGTGAAGAACTATTAGTTTCTTTACTTTTCTTCATAACGATCCTATAAGAAATCTCTTTCCACACAATGATCCCACCCAGAACAAATAAGGTCCAAGGCTTTGGCAGGTCATGTGGCGTTCCTATATTCTCAATACTTTCATAAGCGATTATGGTTGCAGAAACAATAAGAAAACCAACGACAATAAATGTAATGAGTGGTTCTACCCGACCATGGCCATAAGGGTGATTGTCGTCGGCAGGTCGTTGCGCATATTTTAAACCGAGGAGCACTAGAAATGAAGAGAAAATATCTGCCGTTGACTCAATTGCATCCGCTATCAGCGCATAAGAGTTTCCAAAGAAACCAGCTAACCATTTTAATAATGCCAGTGATGCATTACCTACAATACTAAAATAAGTCGTTCTGACTGCAGTCTGCTCTTGAAGTTCGGACATAGCTATAAATTAACTTGACACCGCGAAAATAATGTTTTTCTTTTCAAATTCTATTCTCCAGCTATATAAAATAGTGATCACAACCTAGGAGCTTTAGCTACCGCTCGCGATATCCTCCAATGCTTTTTTTATCTCAGGGGCCCCATAGTCACGGCTTCCTTCCAGACGCTCTACGATCTTACCCGCTTTATCCAAGATAACCGTTGTTGGTATGGACTGTCCTAAGAATTCTGCAGGAATTTCACCCGCTGCTATGTAAAGTGGTAGATCATACTTGTTTTCGGCCATGAATGCTGAAGACTTTTCTATGTCGCCATCAACATCTACCATGAGAAAAACGATATCTTTATTATCTTTAAGCGATTGCCTAAGCTGGTCAATAGAAGGTAGTTCATGAATACATGGGGGACACCAGGTCGCCCAGAAATTAATAAACACGACCTTACCTTTTAAAGCACTTAATTGAAGAACCTTACCCTCTTTATCCTTAAAAGATAACTCCTGCGTTGTGGTTGCAGTGTCAGCAATAGCTTCAGCAGGTCCCTCTACCTTTTCGGCCTTGGCCTCATTTTTAGTGCCTGTGTTTCCACAGCCAAAAAATAAACTGGTCGATAAAGCCGCAAGACCAAAAAAAATAATTCCTTTATTATACCTAATATTCATCGTCTTCTGTTTCATTAAATTATGCTATTTACAAATATATTACTGTCCACCAATCGCGTAGACCTCGCCTATCCAATCCTTTTGGGAGAAATTTCTCAAAACATTAGCTAATTTAACCTTAATTATTCAAGACCACAAGTATTACACACAACTCCACAACATAAACCATTGATCAATAACAAAATAAGCAACAATAAAATTAAAAAATTAACAAGAACTTTTCCGACATTTAAGAGCGTGAACATATCGTTGACCAAAAGACAATTAATTGAATACACCATGAATCTCCCAGCAAATCATTTCAAAAAATGCGTATCAATATGTTTCCTGTTATTCATCACCATCCAGCTTAATTTCGGACAATCCTCCTCAACTAAATTCAACAGGCTATATCAGCTAATAGCATCAAAAGATTTCTTCACTGCCCGCGACCTGTTTAGGGTAAATAAACCTTTCTTAAACGCCAATGAGCAAGTTTTTATTTTGGCAATACTCGATAACGCCTTTGACAAACCCATCGCTTCAAACAAAAAAATAGCACTATTGAGCGCAGCAACAGAAGAATTACCCGACACACTGCGACTAAAATTACGGCGTGTTCAGGAAGATAATTTTGTCAAACTGAAAGATTACGCGGGGGCAAAACAGACAACCCAGAAAATCCTACTCGACTTCGATCCTTTGCTGTCAACAGATACAAGAGCGGATCTCAGAAACAATCTAAAAATCTGGTCAGCACTTGAACATGTGCGGCCACAGCTTATAGAAATCAACGCCGATACCCGTCTTAAAATGACGAAAGATAAAGCCGGGTTGAAGAATCTAACACTAACAGTCAACGGCGATACGGCAAGTTTTATATTTGATACCGGAGCAAACCTATCGACAGTCACAGAGTCCGTGGCCAAACGTCTTCATATGGATCTTATCCGTGCAGATATTGATGTAGACGCCATTACCGGTGTTTCTATCAAAGCCGATTTGGCCGTTTGTAAACAATTAAAACTTGGTAGCATCAACATTTCAAACGCAATATTCCTGGTTTTCCCAGACAGCGCACTTTGTATCCCGCAAATTGGCTATCAGATCAATGGTATAATAGGCTTCCCTGTTATTGAAGCACTGCAAGAAGTACAGCTTACACAGGACGATTTTTTCATTGTACCAAAGAGACCTACAGTTTCATGGAAAGCATCGAATCTTGCAATAGATGGGTTATCACCGCTTATTGCCATTGATGGAAAGCACTATACTTTTGATACAGGAGCTGAAAAAACAATCCTTTATGCACCATTTTACGAAACCTACAAATAACATATCGAAAAACAGGATATACCGACCAAGGTCGCCATGGGAGGCGCAGGCGGTCAAGTTGAATATGACGGATTTGTTATACAACATACATTCCATATTAGCGATAAACCGATCGCTCTTAAAAATATAAGCCTATTAAAATCGAAGATTAAGAATGAAACCGTGTATGGAAATATAGGACAAGATATTATTCGCCAATTTTCTATAATGATACTAAATTTTAAAGATATGTTTATCCAATTTAATTAACAGAAAGCTAAGCTCGGTTTAGTCTCATCACAATACCCCATAAAAAACCCCTAAAGGTTGGAGAAAACTTTTAGGGTGTTTTTATGGGGTTCTATAGATTTATTGAACAATTAGGCGGAGCAGGCCGTCGCATTAAAGCCCTTCTTTTTGATAATTTCAATGATTTCTTCCTCCGAAACGCCTTCAGCTTTTACAGTCAGAATTTTGTCTGCATTTGTGGTGTCAACATTCCATTCATAGATACCGTCTACACTATCCAGATCAGCGCTTACTTTGGACACGCATCCCCCACAAGTAAGGTTTGTTTTAAATTGGAATTCTTTGCTTTCCATGTTATTTAATTTTAATGTTATTAATCTATTTAATTATCTATACAAATATCCCTTTAATTCGATGGGTTGTACTTACAGTTTTTCTATTTTGTTTTGCAATATTTACCGTTTAAGATGAGGTCTAGACCTCAACCATAGTTAGCTATTTTTTCCAGCGAAGTCGCAAGCTATTACTGACAACACTTACACTACTCAATGCCATTGCAGCTCCAGCTATAATCGGGTTTAAAAGGAAACCATTGAATGGATACAGAATACCTGCAGCGAGGGGAATCCCAATTAAATTATAAATAAACGCCCAGAACAAATTTTGTTTAATCGTCGCGACCGTTTGTTTCGAAAGTCGAATGGCCTGCGGTATCTTCGTCAAATCAGATGAAATAATTGTCATTTTTGCTACATCCATTGCAATATCACTTCCCTTCCCCATTGCAATACTGACATCGGCCGTTGCTAAGGCTGTACTGTCATTAATACCGTCCCCAACCATAGCGACCACCTGCCCTCTTTGCTGCAATTCTTTAACAAAATCAGCTTTGTGCTCTGGCAATACTTCCGCTTTGTAATGCTGAAGACCTGTTTCCGCGGCAATGGCCCTAGCCGTAGCCTCGTTGTCACCAGTCAGCATATATAGCTCAATGCCCATGGCCTGCATCTCCTTGATGGCACGTACAGAAGTTTCCTTAATCCGGTCCGCAATGGCTATTACCGCTAACGCAGTATGACTGTTGGCAAACCATATCACTGTTTTGGATTGATTTTCCCACTGGGTGCCATGTTCCATCAAATCCGTCGGAATTGTAATCCCATTCTCATCCAACAACCTGCGATTACCTACAGAGTACGTTTCGATTCCATCACTGCCTTTAACACCTTTCCCAGTAATACTTTCGATAAAGGATACTGGAGTAGCTTTTACATCTTTAAAATACCCGACTACAGCTTCTGCCAATGGATGCTCTGACTGTTTCTCCAGGCTCAACAAGATACCTTTCAAACTATCCTCATCATTTTTCCAATAAAGGTCAGTGACCACAGGCTTTCCTTCCGTAATGGTGCCGGTTTTATCCAAAACAACTGTATTTACCTTTTTGGCCAGCTCCAGACTTTTCGCATCTTTAATTAAAATACCCTGCTCAGCTCCCTTACCCACTCCAACCATGATTGCTGTGGGAGTTGCTAAACCTAGTGCGCAAGGACAAGCAATAACCAAAACCGTTACTGCCGCCATTAAACCCTGTACCAGATGGTTTTCTCCACCTAAAGTAAACCACAGTAGAAAAGTTAAAATAGCAATACCAATGACAATAGGAACGAATACAGCAGCAATTCGATCGACCAGTTTTTGCACAGGGGCCTTGCTTCCTTGTGCATCCTGTACCATTTTAATGATTTGGGCAAGCATTGTTTCCCGGCCAACTTTTGTAGCTTTGAACTGAAAACTGCCCTTCTGGTTGATCGTCCCTGCAAATACCTGCTCATTGCCCATTTTTAAAACAGGGACCGGCTCTCCGCTTAACATACTTTCGTCAACATAGGAATTTCCGCTGATAACAACCCCATCAACGGCGATCTTCTCCCCTGGTTTCACCAGAATAATATCGCCAGTATTAACGGCTTCTATAGCGACCTGACGCTCTGTTCCATCCGATTGAATGACCATCACCGTCTTAGGCTGCAGGCCCATTAGCTTTTTAATGGCGGATGAGGTGTTGCCTTTAGCCTTCTCTTCCAGTAGCTTACCCAATAAAATAAAAGCAATGACGACTGAGGCGGCCTCAAAATACACATGTGCATGCAAGCCACGCTGATGCCAAAATTCAGCAAAGAGCATATTAAACACACTAAAGATGTAGGCTATTCCCGTGCTTAACGCAACAAGCGTATCCATATTGGCCGAACGATGTTTTGCCTGTTTCCACGCGTTGACAAAAAAGTCCTTGCCCAGCCAAAGAACTACTGGCGTGGAAAACAGCCACATAATAGGATTTGCGTACGGCATATCCATAAAGAACATACCTATCACGACCACGGGAAGCGAAAGTATTACTGCCCATCGAGTTTTGATTTTAAGCTTACGGAATTTCTCGGCGTGAATAGCCTCCAACGTTTTCTGCTGAGTAGATTCATCTTCGATTAATAAATCATAGCCACCAGCCTGAACCGCTTTCTGGATTTTTAAATGATCCGTAATATTAGGCAAATACTCCACCGTAAGTTTTCCTGTTGCAAAATTTACAGACGCATTGACAACCCCTTGTTCATATTTCGCCATACTTTCAGCGCTAATGGCGCAGGAGGCACAAGTCATCCCAAGAACTGGAAATGTTTTGGTTAATGTAGAAACACCATAACCAAGATCTTTGATCGTTTTTACACTGCTAACGACGGCTTCACTATCCTTCGGTACGATAGCAGCTCTGTGGTTATTCAATTCCACCCGATAGCTCGCTAGGCCTTTAACTTGGGCTAGTCCTTTTTCGACAATTGATGCACAATGTTCGCTTTCAACATCTTCTAAAGGTAGATAAACCGTATCCTTATAAATATCTGTCGCCATAACTTATTGTTTAATTTTACACAACAAATTTGGCCACAAATAAGATTAAAGTCATTACACAATTAAGGAATTGATTTGTAAAATTTACTCGATAATAAAATACGAAAGATCAAGCTCAATGGAAAAATCATATGGAGAACTCTTCTTTAGCTTTCAATTTTCTCAACAAAACCATAGATAATGTAATCACCCCGTTCTTCGAGTTTAATCTTTTCCATTCCACTCCAGCCGGATGCACTGGTATCTTCATCGATAAAATTTTGAATTCTGTCAAATGCGACACCGATCTTTGTTTTCCCATCTCCATAGATTTGATATCTCGCAGAGGTCTGCCAGATTACTTTTTTTCTAAATAACCGTAAACCTTCTCTTTTCAAAAAACCATACATTTCATTAGATAAATTCATATTCTCATTTGTTTTACGCGCCCACACTACTCACCTATTTTTTTGGTAGATGCTTTTTTGGTTTAAGGAATTACCTCAAGCCCTCTCGTTGGTTTATCTATTTAAGCTACATGGCTTTAATGGCTAAAGAAATGGTTTTTTGATGCTAAAATAGACGAATCTAAGATAACGAACCAGATGGAATACTACAATGAAGCTACTGCTGTTTCATCGTACTCAAATGCTATTTCGTCGAATTTTCCAGAAACACACAATAGCACTTCTTTCAATGTCCATGATGATCTGGCAGGCTCTGCAAACAAAGTCTACTACATCGCGAACATAAATAGCAACAGACACTATTTTTTTCGTCGAATAGATTCTTTAGTTCGTCTGATTCATTTTCAATTCTGTCGATATTTTTCGTTGTTCTTTTCCATAGCGAGCACATTTGTTTACAATTTAAACGTATAACTATGGAAAACATTGAAAATTTTTTAGCAGAGGATTTTGTACTGGATGTACAAACTGTCTGCGCGGTAGAACCGATCTCATTTTTTGATTTTGATGATATGGAACTGGTAACTATTAAGACAGTTACATCTTCAAAAGTAATATAAAAGAGGATAACGCTGTGAAGGCGTTCTGGTAGGCGCCTTTACAGCAATCGTCTTCATTGCCTAATAAATAAAAAAAGAATCAAGTATATGACTTCACCCAAGCTTAAATGTATTCTCATTGAGGATGAACCCCTGGCGACAAAAAAAATAGTTGAATACATTCACATGTTTCCAGATCTTCAATTGATTAAGATGGTTGAAGACATTGAAAATCCAGCATTATTTAGCCATGATCTAAAATCTGCAGACATCCTATTCCTCGATCTCATTGTTAGCGGCGGTAATATTAATACACTAGCCGAATTGATCGCTGATATTCCAATCCTGATCATCACCTCCGCCGTGTCACGTTGGCAATATCCAGAATTTATCAAAAACAGGAAGCATTTTGCGCTGCAAAAACCAATTTCGCCCCAGATGTTTCAGTCTTGTATAAAACAAGTCATGCAATACTAGTCCAACTAATTCATGTCATTATTCCACTTATCCGATTATTTTCTTCTGCGCACGCCGCTACTTCCAGCTGCATCTGCCGTTGATCTTTTAACGATAACTGAGCGACATGAAATAGAAGAGAAACTTCGTCATTTGTTTCAAAATGAGCAATTAAAAGAAGCCTTATTTCTGGCAAGCCCGGCCTTCTCGGCGGAAGTTCAAAAATGGCTTGAATACAAGAAAGAAAGCAGCTCAAAAATGATCGCTTCACTACTCAAATATGCGATTAGGATGAGCACCAGAAGTACGCCTTTCGGTTTATTCGCAGGGGTATCTTTTGGGAACATTGCCGTCTCCGAAAAAAAGGTATCGTTAATCAGGTCAAATGCAAATCAAGCTGTTTTAAAACTGGATACCACCATTTTGACAAAAATTATTGAACAAATATCAAAAGACAAAAGAATTTACAGTCAACTCTATTATCGTCTCAATCCCACCTTATACTTAGATGGTAAATATTACAAATATTATCAAAAAGTGACAAATGGGAAGAAAGGACAGCATATCCTGAAACGTATAAGGCTTACTCCAGTTTTGGATCGAGTCATCCAATACTTTGAACACAATAAGAAAACTAGTCATTATCAATCATTAATCGATCTGCTGCAAGGTCTTGGAGCATCGATAACGCATGCGGCCCTATTCGTCAATAACCTCATCAGCCTTGGAATCATATCCTCTGAATTACAGCCCAATGTCATTGGCCGAGGTTATCTGGACAGCCTGATAACGACGCTTGAAAGAGTGGATAAGGAGGGAAATTATTTAAATCCTTTATTAACGATAAGAAAATGGCTTCATAGTTCTCAATCTGTCATTGAGATCCGAACCGCCATCCTTAAATTATTGCAGCCTTTGGCTCCAGACCTCGATATGACCAATTCGTTACAGGGGGACCTTCTCATAGGGATGGACGAAAACAATTTATCAGATACCGCATTAGATCACATAAGAGATCAATTTCAGGATTTACTACCACTTTGCAACCAGGCTAAGTTAACAGATTTTGATCGGTTTAGAGCTGCGTTCTCTGTTAAATATGAAGATAGAATGGTTCCGCTAACGACAGCTCTAGACCCCGATATTGGGATTGGTTACGGACGTCAAGAAGGTGTTTACAATATAACGGATGAAATACTCGGGGAAGTTAACAACATCACCCCGGCGGGCGAAAAAAAATATGGCGACCACCATTATCAAGATCTGGTCATTGAAAAATTTGTAGAAAGTGTAAAAAATCAATTCACCGAAATTCAGCTGACCAGCAAAGATCTAGATCATATCGCTAAACAACGTAAACAAACTGTCAATACGATCCCTTCTTCATGCTATGCCATCGGCAATCTCCTTAGAAGTTCATGTCAGGAAAACTTATTCTTCAATCTGGTTACCATTGGTGGTTCGTCATCAGGAAACTTAATTTCCAGATTTGCACATCTGGATGAAAAATTGAATAACAAGTTGAAGGAATCTGCCGACACAGAGCAACAGCAGTTTCCAAATGCCATACTTGCCGAGATTTGTCATTACCCAGACAATAATGCTGGAAATATCATTTATAGACCTGCGCTGCGAAAAGCAACAATTTGTCTAAGCCCGACAATCGATAAAGAACAAGAGCAAATTGATGTTAATGACTTATACCTGTTAATCAAAGACCAGCGCCTAATCTTGTGGTCCAGGAAATTCAATAAAATGGTTATACCCCGTTTAACTACCGCCCACAATTTTGAACAGGGTATGAATATATATAAGTTTCTCGCAGATTTTCAGTTCCAAAATAATAGGTTGGATCTTTCCTGGAATTGGGGGATTATGAAGGAGCAGCCGAGACTCCCAAGAATAAGCTACAAAAATATTATCTTGTCTAGAGCACAATGGCGAATTCAAAAAATAGCGAAATACCCCAGTACCCCTCAGGCTTTCATAAAAAATATACAAGCGGAGCTAGCAATTCCTGCAATGGTCATCATCAGCAGTGGCGATAATGAATTGTTGATAAATTTAGACAATCCTTTTTGCATAGAAATCGTATTGGATCATATGTGCAAAAGAGAGATCATATTAACCGAATATATCCTGAATGACTATTCATCAGTAGCCTGCGATAAAGATGGACATATTTTTGCCAACGAAATCATTATTCCAATAGAATCACAGCAGGAGACTTTCACAAATGAATCAGCCCCTCAAGAAAGTAACCTAAAAAGATGCTTCCCCTTGGGCAGTGAATGGCTTTACGCCAAGATCTATTGTGGTTTACATGTTGCAGACACCTTGTTAAAGGAAATTTTCCCCCTAATCGTAGCGACACTTAATCAACAAGATGTCCTAAAAAAATGGTTTTTTATACGCTACAACGATCCATCGCCCCCCATTCGATTTAGAGTTGAGCTTTCAGATCCAAGCCAGTATTATTTCGTTATATCCACGCTTAATACCCTATTGGAACAGTTTATTAAAGATGGATAGATATCAACGCTATCCTTTGACACTTATACACGGGAGATTGAACGATATACACCATTTTGTATGGAACTTAGTGAGGAGCTATTCTATCAACAGAGCGAAACGGTACTGAAGGTTATCCAACAAAGTACTTCAATCAATGATCGATGGCGCCTGGCTTTCGAAAATATTGAGTCGCTATTAGAAGCTGCAAAATTTACACTGATCGAGAAAAGAGATTTCTGCCTACAGATGAATACCCTTTATCAGCAAGAATTTGATAATAATAAAAACCTTTGGATTCATCTCAACAATAAGTTTAAAGAGAAAAAAGACTGGTTCGAAAAACCTTTAGACAACCCTGAAGAATCGAAAAAGAAACTAAATGCACTTCAATACAGCATATTTAACACCTTACGGAGTCATACCGATCAAGATGAATTCAAGTCAGCCCGAACATCGTTACTATCAAGCTACATTCATATGTTCATTAACCGATTGTTCATGTCCGATCAACGCTTACATGAACTTGCTGTTTACCATTTTATGGTTGGCTATTATAAAATGCAAATTGGGAAACAGAAAAAACGTATAACCTATGAACCCGATAAATTATATAAGTCCCATCTTCGCGAAGAGCTGATTACGATATTGTAAACCAATACCAAGTTCTGTCCCATTTTTCAGAATGACTTTACTTGCCTCAACACCCTTGATCTGTTTGATATTGACAATATAGGATCGATGCATACGAGCAAACATATCCCAAGGCAGTTCTGCTTCCATATCTTTCATGGTCGACAGCAAAGTCTGCATACCTTCTAACGTATAAATTTGAATGTAATCCCCCCAGGCTTTTAGATAGAAAATATCTGCAGGATCTATAAAAATAGTTTTGTTCCGATCCTTTATCTTAATCGCTTTTCTTTCACTCTGTGCCCCTCTTCGAGAAAACAAGATTGCCTTTTGAACTTTTTCAATTGCCTTGATCAATCGCTCTTCCGTCAGGAGTGGCTTTAAGATATAATCGATTACTTCCAATTCAAACCCATCAACAGCATACTCATAATGCCCAGTTATAAAAACAACAAATGGTGGATGAGCAAGTCCTTTGAGAAAGGTAATTCCATCCATTTCAGGCATATCTATATCTGACAAAATGAGATCTACCTCCTGCTGCCTTAAAACGTCAATTGCTTGCAATGGGTTTTCAAATACACCCAATATTTCGATCAGGCCTAATTTGGAAACTAATTTCTCCAGGCGACCTCTCGCAATAGGCTCATCTTCAATAAGGATAGTTTTAATTCTATTCATAAGTACTTCGCAACCCGCTGCTTTGGTGCTACGGTTCTGTTTCCGAATGTAAAGTTACAACAAGATTAACACTAAATACACCCTCATGCGACTTTATTTCCAAATTATGATGATGAGGATAATGAAGTTCCAGTCGCTTTTTTACATTTTCTATCCCTAATCCGCCGATATAATTTTCTGGTTTTGAAAGTTCCCTATATGCATTAGCCACGTGCATATACACCTTGTCATCCTTCACCTTAATGTCTATGGATATCCATCCCGCCGAAGAACTTAGCCGAGGTCCGTGTTTGAATGCATTTTCTACAAACGGAAAAAAGATCAAAGGAACCATCATGCAGCTTTCGTCTTCAGCCGCCAAATTTAGATTGATCTGCACGGTCTCGCTATAGCGTAACTTTTCCAATTCAACATAATCCTTTAGCAATTGAAATTCGCGACTAATTTCTATCCTGGGTTGATTACTTTCATGCAGTAAATACACCATCATACTGCTTAAACGCATCATACTTTCGCCGCCTCTTTCATCATGATCGGATACCAGCACATAGATGCTATAAAGTGTGTTAAGTAAAAAATGTGGATTAATCTGGTATTTTAGAAAAGCAAGTTCCAACTGGACATTGTTCAACTCAAGTGCTGAATTTTTCAATTCGAGTTTCATTTTTGAATTTCGGACAGACATAAACGCCTGTACAATTTTTACGGTCAAAGGCAGGGCCACCAGAAAAATAAAATCCAACAAATAATCGCTAATGGAAGAAAGGCGAAAAGCACCGAAGATTCCTTGACTTAGTATTATTTCAAGATAGCTTGACAGGCGAACATCTGGTGTTAGATATTTCAATGTTAATAGGGCTGCAAAATAACTTAGAAACGACCACCAGGCATAAATAAACAATAACCACAATATACACAACACAAACTTTCCAGGAATAAACCAGCGCGGAATGATGACATACGCTGTTACATAAAATATGGTCAACAAAGAAAATACGTCCTTTACAAACAAAATCCAGGAATTATCAATATCTATCCGCTGATAGGAAATGAATTGCATTCCCAAAACCAAAAACCAAAAACACAAATGAAGAATAATACGTTTTCCCGTATTGTAATTTTGGAAAAACCTGTTCATAGATAGCATACTTTTCGATAATATCAGTCTAATATAATGATATCCTTTAGTCTGTGGTAGTCTGACTTGCTATGCGAGAACGCAAAAAGACATTTCTGCGACAAAAAACAACAACCTATAACGCTAACAATCTGAATATATCTCAATTAAGATATGAACAAACCAAAAAATAGAATTACGCATAAAAGAATAAAATTGTAACAAATATATTGCTTTAAATTTTCAACCATAAATTGTCCATAAAATGAACGATTGATGGGGTTGGCAAAAAATTTATTGCGATCTTCCGTATATTTAATTTTATAGAACCCACATAAACAACAATTAGATGTCAACTACTTTTATGCAGCTTTGGTTATATAATAACTGGGCCAATACAGCACTCCTGGATAAATTGAAAAGTGAAGGCGAAAATGTACCTCATTCTTGCATACGGCTCTTTAGCCATATTGTCAATGCTCAGATTATTTGGTTAAGTCGATTAACTGGTGAAAAACCACCTGTTGGTGTTTGGGATGAGCACAGTATCATCGATTGCCAAAGGTATCACGATTTAGCTTCTGAAGGATTTAGGCAGCAAATTCGGCGCAGAAATGATACGGAGGATGAAATTGTCAATTATACAAACACACAGCATCAGGCTTTTCATAACAAGGCCAACGACATTCTGTTACACGTCTTTAATCATGGCACCTATCACAGGGCGCAAATAGCAAGCGAAATGCGAAAAAATGGCATTGAACCTGTCAACACAGATTATATCACTTTTGTTCGCACATAACAGTACTGTCATCAGACGCCGCCGTGGTCTGATGACAAACGAAGTAGTTGCAGTTGGCGGACTAGACGTTCTATAATATCGGAGAAGACCTTAAATTTGAAACAAAATGAGTTACAAACATATCTTTAAAGCGTCCTTGGCTTGGAATCATCCTGAACAGCCTAGTGTTGTAGGTTCAAAAATTTATACAAAAAGCCATCACATCGCGATCGAGGGGAAAGCTGACCTGCAAGTTTCCGCAGCAAAAGCATTCAAGGGTGACCCTGCATTGTACAATCCGGAAGATTTGCTGCTGAGCAGCCTGATTTCTTGCCACATGATGTCCTATTTATACGTCTGCTCGAAAAATAGCATCGAGATTTTATCCTATAAGGACAATGCTATCGCTACCCTGGAAACGGATGGAGATGGAAGTGGTCGTTTTACAGAAGTTATATTACACCCCGAGGTTCTCATCACAGATGAATCCCAGATAGAACTTGCTTTATCCTTACATACCCAAGCAAATAAACTGTGTTTTATTGCGAATTCATGTAATTTCACGGTGCTGCACCATCCCAAATGTCAAGCGATTTAACCAGAAATGGGCACGCTATCGAAAGAAAAAAGCTCCCTCTTTTCGATTTGTTAACGCTATCGAAAATGCGACACTCACCACAAATTAGTAATAAAATAACAAACAAGTTTTTAAGGATTTCATTACTTTTAAATCATGATGGAAAATTCCAAGAAAAAAGCAGCAATCGGATTCATATTTATTACACTACTAATCGATATTACGGGTTGGGGAATCATTATTCCTGTCGTCCCTAAACTTATCGAGGAATTGATTCATAGCGATGTCAGTGAAGCGGCAAAATATGGCGGTTGGCTCGGCTTTGCCTATGCTTTCACGCAATTCATCTGTTCTCCCGTCGTTGGTAACCTCAGCGATAAATATGGCAGAAGGCCAATTATATTGATCTCACTTTTTGGCTTTGCGGTAGACTACATCTTTCTTGCCCTCGCACCAACTATAGGTTGGCTATTCTTAGGACGCGTTATCGCCGGATTGACAGGTGCTAGTTTTACAACGGCAAGTGCCTATATCGCCGATATATCTACGGATGAAGATCGGGCAAAGAACTTTGGCTTGATAGGCGCTGCATTTGGTCTAGGCTTTATCATCGGCCCAGTTATTGGCGGTCTGCTCGGTCACTATGGTGCCAGGGTTCCCTTTTATGCGGCCGCAGGACTGTGTATGCTAAACTTTCTATATGGCTATTTTATCTTACCTGAGAGCTTAGATAAAGAAAAACGTAGAGCTTTTGAATGGAAACGCGCAAATCCAATTGGATCCTTTAAGTTTCTTGGAAAACATCCAGAAATATCCGGATTAATCGTTGCCTTAATTTTAATATATATCGCAGGCCACGCAGTTCAAAGTAACTGGAACTTCTTCACCATGTATAAATTCGACTGGACAGAAAGAATGGTGGGTATCTCATTAGGTGTTATTGGATTATTGATTGGATTGGTTCAGGGCGTTTTAATTCGATGGACAACGCCCAAACTTGGTGAACAAAAAAGCATTTTCTATGGATTGACCCTGTATGCTATTGGACTACTGTTATTCTCGTTTGCAAGCGAAGGATGGATGATGTTCGTCTTCCTTATCCCCTATTGCTTGGGTGGTATTTGTGGACCAGCTCTTCAGTCTGTTATTACAAAAAATGTTCCTTCAAACGAACAGGGTGAACTTCAAGGTGCACTAACAAGCTTAATGAGTGCAACATCGATTATTGGTCCACCAATGATGACAAACCTATTTTATTATTTCACCCAT
This sequence comes from Sphingobacterium sp. UBA865, assembly GCF_002295765.1. Classification (NCBI taxonomy): domain Bacteria; kingdom Pseudomonadati; phylum Bacteroidota; class Sphingobacteriia; order Sphingobacteriales; family Sphingobacteriaceae; genus Sphingobacterium; species Sphingobacterium sp. UBA865. The sequence goes on from NZ_DBGB01000023.1 coordinate 34,752, forward strand.
GACAAAGCACCATTTAAATTTTCTGGCGCGCCGTTTTTCTTAGCATTTATCCTGATGACGATTAGTGTGATCATTGTCTATAATGCTTCTCGCAAAAAGAGAAATCAGCAAATAAATCTTTAAACCTGATTGATCAGTCTGCACTATTTTCATCTATCTTCCTCTAAAACTCAACTGGCCTATNNATAGGCCAGTTGAGTTTTAGAGCTTTGACTTTAAACGGCTCAATGTCTCCTGTGAAATATTCAGATAGGAAGCAACTATTCTATTGGATAGCCTTCTGACAACCATTGGATTTTCATCCAACAATAAACGATATTTTTCAAGGGCATCTTGCATTAAAAATGACATCAGACGCTTTGTATTTGTTACATAGGCAATTTCCAAATAGAGACGGTAGAACTTCTCCCACTGTGGAATAAGGTCCAACAAATGATAAAAATCCTTATGACTTATATAGTAGATTTCAGTAGGTTCCAAAGCCTGAATGAATTCTTCGGACTCTTCTCCTGTAATAAAACTGACTAATGCGGTTGCAAACTGATTCTCAAAGGCAAAGTAGCGTGTTGCTTCTTGTCCAGACTCATTAATAAAAAAAATACGTAAACACCCCTTGGTCACGAAAAATGAGCGTTGGCTTATTTCACCATTGGCCAACAAAAACTCATTTTTCTTTAGCTTTAAAGGCTTAAAATATGAGCGTATTAGATGTAATTCATCTTCTGTTACCGTAATTTTACTCGTGATATAGGATATCAATAGCTCATCCATTTTAATTGCTGTTCTAAATTAATTTCCAGCAAAACTAATAAAATTGGATTAACAGTAACTAATTCAAGAACTAGATCGGCTCATTTAAATTCATAAGTTCACTTTCTGCATGCCCCACTCTCCAGTATGCGCAGGCATATAGGTCTTGTGAAGTTCTCCCTTTTTCCTCCCGAAAGTAATGACGTAATTCTTTCACAATGGCATACTCCGCAGCAATAAAGATATAACTCGTTTGATCATCCGCCCTAAAGTCGGCTTTTTTAACATATTCAGCGAGATTACTCCCTTGTTCTGGTGTCTGATTATAACACCATTGTATGAGTGCACTGCAGGCTGAGGACAATACAAGCTCGTCTTCTTTTGCCGGAATCTCAATAATTACTTTTGCTCTAGCCGTCGCTGGAAGCTCTTCTAATATTGCAGCAATAACCGGTAAAGCTGTTGTGTCTCCAACCAGCAGGTAACAGTCTACCTGGGGAACCAATTTTCTTTTGCTCTCCTTCATGCCAATTTCCAATTGATCGCCCTTTTCCGCCTTGATTGCCCATGCAGATGCAGGACCGCTATCACCATGAACAACAAAATCGATATGCAATTCTCTGTTAGAAAGATCTATTTTACGATTGGTGTAAGTTCTGACGACTACTTCTTGCGCATTGTGCTGTAACGGAACGAAAAGCTTGTTATTTGAACCCGAACTGACTTCGGCCAATAACCCGAGCTGCTCATCGGTTAAATCAAATATTACCCTGATAAGATGTGGTGTAAGGTACTCTTTTCGGCCAACGCGGAATAACGATCTTATTTTTTTAGTGTTTGTCTGATTCATATACTGTTTTTCGATGATTACTATTTAGCTTTCTATAGGTAACAATATCCTCAATAGATAATACGGTAAGATTATGTTTCAGTCCGAATGCTGAGACCTCATTCAAACGCGCCATTGTCCCATCCTCATTCATCAATTCACATAAGACAGCCATCGGTTCTAAACCCGCCATAAGCATCAAATCGATATTGCCTTCTGTATGACCATCGCGACCCAATACTCCGTTCGCGTGCGCCCGCAAGGGAAAGATATGACCTGGGCGAACAAGGTCCCCCGGTTTGGCATCCTGCGCACAGGCCGCTCTTATTGTGGCAATTCGATCGGAAGCCGAGAGCCCCGTAGTTGCCCCTATCTTTGCATCGATAGATACTGTAAATGGCGTTTGGTAAGGACTTGAATTAGCTGACACCATATAAGGTAAGTCTAATTCATTCGCTTTCTCATGGGTGAGACAAAGACAGACAACACCACTACAATACCGGATCATTTGTACCATATCCGGTATGCTCATGTTTTGGGCAGAGAAAATAAGATCCCCCTCATTCTCTCGATCTTCATTATCGATAAGAAGAACCCCTTTACCGGCCTGTAAATCCTTTAATGCCTTTCTACTCTTGCTATGGGATCATCCCCAAACATTGTTAACAAATTTTTCATATCATTCTATATTATCCTGCCTCTTTCCGAATAACTGAGGCTGGCTTATTTGATGACAAAGATCTATCCATGAAAAACAATAAACATTGACTTAAGTCAAAAACAGCAAACACCTACAATTTCATTTCTTGATAAATATTTGCTGTCCATAAATCAAGTTCAAATTCCTTTTTCCTAACATCTTCCAAGGGATAAATCCCCTTTTGATAGCTTCTCACAAGTTCTTTTCGCTGCACTTGAATCATAGATAGTTCGATGTCAAAATAGCATGCTCGCCACTCATCCCTACAGATAATGTCTTTGATAGATCTCTTCATGTCGTTAGGTTCTTCCCTTTGATTTTGCAACTTTACTTGCATCTTTTGTACGACTTCTTGCACTAATGGTCTGTCGATTTCCAGACTTTCCAAATAGCTTAACGAACGCTCAATCAATAAATCGTTTAGTTCTTTCCCCTTATCCTGTTTGTTCGGCTTGGGAGTAATACGCTTAATAAGTTGAGGCAAACTAATTCCTTGAATAACTAACGTGAAAATAATGACAACAAAGGAAAGAAAGAGAACGGTATTTCGCTGTGCAATGAGCGAACCATTGTTTGCATATAAAGGCAATGCAAATGCGGTAGCAAGTGAAACAACCCCGCGCATACCCGACCAAGACAAAATAATATACTCCTTTCGAAATCGCCATTGAAAAGCTGCATCCTCTTTATCTTCCCGACAAGAAAACAGCGGAAAAAAGTAGGTCACAATTAAGCGTATCAGAATTAACAGACAGAAGATCAAGAAGCCGTACAAAGTCAGAACGATTATTTCTGAACGAGGTATTGCTTCAACAATGTGGGGAAGCTGCATGCCTAAAATCAAAAAAACGAGTCCATTTAGAATAAAAATAATGACATCCCAAAAATGGCTCATCTGTAAACGGCTTGCTGAGCTAAATAAGGAAAAGGAATTCCAGGAGATATACATACCTAAACTGACGACAGCCAGGACCCCTGAAGCGGCTAAATGTTCAGCAAGGCTATATGTCGCAAATGGTAACAACAACACAGCAAAGGTTTCGACATTACTATTGCCATGGAGAAAGCGATGTAATTTTACAAACCCATAACCGATCGACAAACCTATTGCCACTCCACTTATTCCCATTATCACAAACTGTAATCCAGCATTCCAAAATGAAAAACCACCACTTACCAATGCTATAATCGCACACTTAAATGCAATTAATGCGGATGCATCATTAAGCAGACTTTCCCCCTCAAGAAGCGTGATTAATTTTCTCGATAGGGGAAGATCCTTCGCAATGCTCGTCGCTGCTATCGCGTCCGGTGGCGAAATAATTGCCCCTAACGCAAAGGAAATCGCCCAGTTAAATCCTGGAATGATCGAATGAACAACAACTGCAATAACAGTCGTTGTAATCAATACCAGTCCGACTGCCAATAAAGAAATCTTAGAAAATTGCCGTTTGAAATCCGGAATAGATGTATTCCAGGCTGCATCAAACAAAATTGGCGGCAAAACTATATTAAAAATTATATCGGGATTAATCGCCAATACCGGAAAGCACTGTGCCAAACTCAATATAAGTCCCACGATAACCAATAAAATGGGGAGTGCTAGTTTTAAACGGCTCCTAACTGATGTGATCACAATTAAAATAATAGAAATCCAAATAATATGCTCGAGTTCTGTCATTTGATAAAAAATTTAAGTCCCAAAACTAATCGCCTCGCAACTGAAAAACCATGACTTAAGTCAAAAAACAGCAACACAATAGCTAATCCAGTACATAATTATCGAACTTCTGGATCAATTTAGGTTAATCAAACTTCAATTCTTCAATTCATGGATCGAATTCTTCAATTCCTCCATTACTGATCGCTGTAAATTTGCAGCCAAGGAAATAAAATTCAAAATGATACATACAACAGACATAACAAATCAAAACATAGAGTTTCACGTAGACTCAAAGCGGTCTTAGCTCCCACCCTCGAGTTGCTCTATATCGCAAGCTTTATGGTTGGATTCAGCTCTGTCGTTCCTCAAATGCTCGTTCCCCTCACGGCCGAACTAGCTGCTCCCGAAAAACGCAATTCATCAATCGGAATGGTCATAAGTGGCTTACTATTGGGTATTCTGCTTTCCCGTGTCGCAGCTGGATTTATTGGCGATATCTGGGGATGGCAAGCAATCTATTATATAGCTATAGCATTAATGGTTTTATTCATGTTATTATTAGCTTTCTCACTACCTGATGTAAAACCGACATTTCAAGGTACTTATCTCCAATTAATGCACTCCTTGGTCCATCTGACAAAAACTCAACCGGTATTACGGCTATCTGCACTCAGAGGGGCTTTAGGCTTTGCTGGATTCAGTGCTTTTTGGATTACATTAGTATTTCATTTACAGGAAGCTCCTTTCTACGCAGGCTCTGCCGTAGCGGGATCCTTCGGATTAATAGGGGCTGTTGGCGCGCTGGCAGCATCAGTGGTCGGCCGGATTGCAACGCGTGTTTCTACGTATACCATTATTCTTGGTTCCATATTTATCCTGCTATTGAGCTGGATTTTATTCTACATCGGAGGGAATAGCTATATCGGATTAATAACAGGTGTAATCTTAATCGACCTGGGTTTACAATCCATGCATATCAGCAATCAATCTGCTTTTTTTCCTTAAATCTAGGGGCAACCAACCGACTAAATACAGTCTATATGTTTAGTTACTTTGCCGGTGGATCATTGGGTAGTTACTTGGCTTCCCTGGCTTGGAAATACTTTCAATGGAATGGCGTGGTATTGACCGGCTTTTGTTGTACACTACTGGTCCTCATCGTGCATGTCGGCTATGATAGACGACCAAAAAACTTTTCTTAGTCGTTGAGCACGACAATCCCAAGAAATGCAAGTTAACGGACATTTTGATTTCCATACATGGCCTACATATTAAGGATATAAGCCATGTATGGAAATTTATTTCATTTATTCAAGTACGCCAAACTTGCCAGCTTGAAAATCTTCAAAGGCTTGGTAAATCTCCGCCTGTGTATTCATTACAAATGGGCCATAACTCACGATAGGTTCATCAATGGGTTCACCACTTAACACAAGTAAAACTGCATTCTTATTTGCCCTTATCGAAATCTCTTCACCATCATGACCAAATAAGACAAAGCTATGCTCCTTAGCAAGTTCACCGTTGACTACAACCTCGCCATTCACAACGAGCATCGCTGTATTATGATTTTGTGGAACCAAAAAGTTCGTTTCATGCTGTTCTTCCAATTTGATGTCAAACAGATTGACAGGGGTATAGGTGCTCGCTGGTCCAACCATATCCTGAAATTTCCCCGCGATGACATTGACTACCCCTGCCGCATCGGGCAACACGACTTTCCCCATCTGATCGGCAGTAATTGCCTGATAGTGCGCCGCTGTTGATTTATCTTTCGCTGGTAAATTAACCCAGAGCTGAACCATTTCAAATAATCCGCCTTTCTTTGAAAATTCCTCTTCATGGTACTCTTTATGCAATATGCCAGCGCCGGCAGTCATCCATTGTACATCACCCGGACGAATAACACCGCTATTCCCCGAACTGTCATGATGGGCTACACTACCTTTGTAGGCGATAGTCACGGTTTCAAATCCTTTATGCGGATGTACATCCACGCCTCTAATATGATCCGAAGGTCCAAAATCAAATGCTGCATTGAAATCCAGTAAAAGAAATGGACTCATCCTCTTTTGGGAAATCCCATTCCCTGGTATCATATTAAATACACGAAATCCATCTCCTACCATGCCAGGTTGAGCTGGACGTTGGAAAATTCTTTCAATTGATTTTTTCATGTTATAATCTCCTTTTTTATCGTTCTTGATGAATTTAAGTTGAAGCCTAAATGATCACTTCATTTTAAATTGCTATCTCAAAGGTACGACAAGAAGAAGTCTGCTTCCAACAACCTAGATTAAGGCGTAAACTTAACCTAGATTAAGTTTATAAGAAAGATACCGCTAAAACTAGGAATTCCCACATTTTCTGGATGCCACAGAAATGTGTAACTTAAATAAAAATCATAGACCAAGTATATTTATGCACGTAAACAATACCACCGCATTAACAAAATTCTATCGTCACATTTGGTCACGTCCAATGCTATTACTCCTGCTATTCATCTTTTCATACCTCGTAGTACATGCGCAAGCCAATAGTAAGGCTAAAGTGAAACCAAACTGGAATGAGATCCTTGAGGAACAACTATTTCCAAGCAAAAAGCTCCAAGATTCAACCTTCCATTTTCAGGGCAAATATGAAGAAAAATTTATCACAACAGCAGATCATGTTAAACTCCATGGGATCTTGTTTAAGGCAGACAAGAGCAAAGGACTAATTTTCTATTTGCATGGCAGTAATGGGGCGGTAGACACTTGGGGTAAAATTGCGAATATCTATACTGATAACGGCTATGATCTTTTTATGTTAGACTACCGAGGTTACGGAAAAAGTGAAGGTAAAGTAACCAATGAAGAACTACTTTATAGTGATCTGCAAATAGTCTATGATAACCTGAAACAACATTATCCGGAAGATCATATCATCATAATTGGTCAATCGATGGGTACAGCACTGGCTTCAACTATTGCTTCGCATAACGCCCCAAAAATACTTATTCTTCAGGCACCTTACTATAGTTTTGAAGATTGGACGCAACATATCGCTCCTGAGCTCGATACAAGCGGGCTCCCCTTTCATTTCGACAATGCTTCGGCATTACAAAAAGTAAAATGTAGAACGATCATCTTCCACGGAGACCAGGATAAAGCCGTCTATTTTGACTCTTCCATTAAACTGAGTAGATTCTTTAAAAAACAGGATAAATTGATTCGGTTGGCAAAGGAGGGACATAATGATTTTTCTAAAAATAAAGACTATCTGCATGCGATTGCCAAGCTATTGCGATAGTCTCATTTTATATCAAAAATACACTATGCCCCTTCCCGAATTTTATACATTAAATTCGGGATAAGGAAAACCCTTTCCTTTTTCACAGAAAAATTTTAAACTCCTGAAAAATAGTGCCTAATCAAAACTACAGGAAGCGAATTCCGCACTATAATTTGTCCAGCCATCATGGTGAAACAGCAGCATACATCCCTTTTGCTGAGGTTCAAGTTCAAAGGTCAGTGTCGTTCCAATCCATTCCTCAAATGCCTTGACACAGCGCCACTCGACCCTGGAATAAGGCTTCAGCGCAATAACTTCCATATTTTTAAAATAGCTGGGACCAAATCCAAAGCGCAGGATCGCACCAATCTCTGGCTTTGCCTTCGTATCTGGTGTCCACCAGCCTGCTAGTCCTTCCGCCGTTGTAAGCGCCTTGTAAACAGTCTCTACCGGAGTTTCAATTAACAATCTATGGTAGATACTTTTTGTCCCAGGATCATGTGGTATGCGATTCTCTTCCATAGCGTCCAGCGCTATTTCCTCCTTTGGAGTAGGCTGTCCCATCCCCGTTAAAATCAATTGTCTTAGGCTGTCCGCTATGTAATATGTCCAGGCATCATGACATACCTTATAACATTCCATCTGGGAATTAAGCCCACGATGGGTGAAATGTAATGTAGTTGTACCTACATCTTCAACAATATCGAAGATAATGGAACTATTAGTCCATTCCCGTTCATCCTGGGTAAATTTAAAATAGTTTTCGAGGACCCGCCAGACTACTTTACGATCTGTTTCCATCGTTTCTATTCGTATTCGACAACGATGTACATCCTGATAATGATATATAAACTCATCATGCAAAGCAGCAGTTAGCCCTTCAATATTTTGAGACCACCATCCACGGACATTATTGATTGCTTCAAATACGCGTTGAGCACCTGCATCAACGGTAATACTCATTTTAAAATCTTCCTTTTTCATCATTCTTCGTATTTTTAACCATTAACTCATACTTCTTATCTTCCTATAACTCAATCGAATCAAATATGTAAATCTGAACATCATCATCATGAGGCGCCAAGATTCTTCGGTCAACTTATATATTGCGATCATTTGTACCATCCTGTCGTATTAATTTAAATTTATAGATCAAATATAGTGGAGTTCAAAACACAAAAAGGGGTGTAAAATAGACATTCTCAGCGGTTGATTTAGACAAGTCGTTTCGGTATATTTGAATAGTATCAAATAAGCGTACTATCGTTTATTCAATCTTATAAACTTTCAACATGAAACACCTAACGATCTTAGTTCCAAACAGTCAGACAGGCCCTAATACCATATCGTGCATTATTGGAACATACCATGTATTCACCGAAGCGAACCGCTATTACGATCAACTGAACAGGGAGCCTATATTTATTATAGAATTAGCAGGAGTTTCTAAACAGAGTAACTTTGTCAATGGATTATTAACGGTCATGCCACAGAAAGATATCACTGCAATTCAAAAAACAGACCTCATTATTGTACCCGCTGTCATTTCCAATTTTACTGCAATAGAAGCTGGGAATAGCGTTCTTTCAGAATGGATATTACACCATCATGCCAAAGGAGCAAATGTTGCAAGCATGTGTACCGGTGCATATCTGCTCGCATCCACGGGACTTTTAGATAACAAAAGCTGCTCTATCCATTGGAAATCAGCAGCAAACTTCCATAAGCTCTTCCCCAAAGTCAACTTAAAAACAGAACAAATTATTACCGATGAGCAGGGAATCTATACCAATGGTGGCGGTTATTCCTTCCTCAACCTCCTCCTTTACCTGGTTGAAAAGTTTTACGACAGACAGACAGCGATTTATTGCTCCAAAATATTTCAAATTGATATTGCCAGACAAACGCAATCCGATTTTATGATCTTTAATGGTCAAAAGTCACATGGCGATGAAATGGTCATGCGTGCACAGGACTATCTCGAGAATAACTTCTCAGAAAAAATCTCCATGGAGAAGTTATCTGAAAAATTCACCGTCGGACGCCGGAATTTCGACCGTAGATTTATTAAAGCGACAGGTAATACACCTGTGGAATATCTTCAACGGATAAAAGTGGAATCGGCAAAAAAGGAATTGGAAAGCTCGCGGAAAACGGTAAATGAAGTAATGTACGCTATTGGGTATACTGACGTAAAGGCTTTCCGTGAAATATTCCGTCGGTTTACGGGACTATCCCCCCTTGAATATAAAAACAAGTACAATAAAACCGCAATAAAATAGAGGCTACATGAATTTTGATCCTATTCAGTTTTCCGATCTTCCCATAATTACAACGCTAAGTCCGGAAGGATGGGGCAATATCACGATCAAAATACAACACTATATAGAAAGCCCTTTTTGTTTTCCCATAAAACTCCTGGTCGATCAGAAAATTGTCGCCATAGGTACGACCATTATCCATAGTAACGTAGCCTGGTTGGGACATATTATCGTTGCTGCCGATGAAAGAGGAAAAGGCTATGGGAAACACATCACCCAAGAACTTATTCATATAGCAAATAGCAAAAAATGCAAGAGCATCCAACTCATTGCAACGGATATGGGCGCTCCAGTTTACACAAAACTCGGCTTTAAGGAATCTTCTTCCTATCTTTTCTTTGATGATATACAGATCACTCAGCTTGAAGAACCGGACCACAGCATACAGCACTATCAATCCCGTTATAGCGAGCAACTTTTGGCACTCGACCAGAAAACTGCTGCCGAAAATAGACGGTTCGAAATAGAACCACATTTCACGGCTGGCTTTGTCTATGTGGAAAACAAAACTGTCCGCGGCTATTACCTTCCCACTTTGGGAGAAGGTCTTATTGTCGCCAATAAACAATCCGCCGGAATGGCTTTGTTAAAACTCTATTTAAGGCAAAATTCCAAAATTGTACTACCTCAAGAGAATACAACCACAGTTTCCTTCCTATTGAACCAAGGAAATCCTATAAAACGCCGGGCCAAGCGCATGTACCTGGGTGAAAATATCGATGTTCAATTTAAGTCTATCTTCAATAGAATTGGTGGAAATATTGGTTAACATCAATCCTATTCGCTATTTTTTTAGGACCGACAACAAATTTCAAGACGACATGAAGGATTATGAAAGTTGACCAACGGCATCCTCAAGAACTTCTTTGTTATCCATAGTCGGCTGCTTTTTGCTTCGTTGGATGTAACATAAAGAAATGACTATCCCTAATGCCGCCATTACCGCACCAACCAAAGCTGGAGAAGTGTAACCATAGCCTTGATTAATAGGCACACCACCTAAAAAAGCACCCAACGCATTCGCAATATTAAAACATGCAGGCCCCAGAGAAGCAACCAACATTTCAGCATCACTCTTTACCGAATTAAGCAATAATAGGGTTAACGAAGGTACAAGCGCAAAAGTAGTGACTCCGGTTAAAAAAGTCATCACCAAGGATATCCCAACGTTGTCGGACAGGCCATAAATAGCCAGCATACATAAAATCTGAACCACCAATACGGCTACGACCACCTTTGTTGGCGAAAAAGTATCCGTCAACTTCCCGCCGATCAAATTCCCCACAAACATACCCAATCCAGCCAACACCATAATATACGGCAGGTATTTATCAGCAATCCCAGACACTTCAGTCATCAGCGGAGCAATATAACTTATCCAGGCAAACAACGCCCCTGGGGCCACTGAAAATAATAAAACCATAAACCAGACATTCACATTGCGAAAAATGCCAAAGTCCTTCCAGGGATTATTTTTAGGTGCTGCTTTCATTTTAGGCATCCACAACTTTAAGGCTAACATGGTCAAAATACCGACGACAACAATCAATAAGAAAGTATAACGCCATGAAAAAGGATGCCCTATATAGGTACCCAATGGAACCCCAAATAAATTGGCAATGGTCAATCCCGAATACATCGTCGCTACCGCCTGCGCTTCTTTCCCAGGATCGTCCAATCGACTAGCAATGACAGACCCTACTCCGAAGAAAGCACCATGCGGCAATCCTGAAATAAAACGCGACACCAGCAAAAGACCGTAATCTGGAGCAATCACAGATAATCCATTAAACAGAGTAAATAATCCCATGAGGGTAATCAGGGTTTTAAGGGGCGACAACCGATTCATAGCAACTACCAATAGTGGAGCACCAATAACAACACCCAAAGCATAAGCGGTAATGAGATAACCAGCTTCCGGAATTGAAACTTGCAGGCTTTGGGCAACGTCCGGTAACATCCCCATCATACTAAATTCGGTAATACCTATCCCTAATCCCCCTAGTGCAAGTGCTAATAAACTCTTCTTCATATATAAGTAAAATTATCAATACTGCAAATTTCTATCAGAATAATAAAATAAACAAATCATTTAAATAGTAAAAGGTATCATTAAACTAATAGCATCATCTTTGTCTCAATGAAAACAGCTATATTAGCTTGTGGTAAAAACGATCGTCGCAACACATACAAACCTTAACCATGAAATTGCATCATTATATTCTTACATTCACCTTGTACGCATGTGTACCTTTTTGGGCATTGGCACAAAAAGAGCAGACAAAAAAGAATCCAAATATTGTATATATCATGAGTGATGACCATGGTTATCAAGCGATCAGCGCTTATGGTTACGGATTAAATGAAACACCCAATATTGACAGATTAGCAAAGGAAGGTGCCATTTTCACACGTGCGACCGTGACAAATTCATTATGTGCGCCCAGTCGGGCTGTACTTTTAACGGGAAAGCACAGTTATATGAACGGGAAAATTGATAATGAGGCAAAATTCGACTGGAATCAGGACAACTTTGCCAAGATTCTTCAAAAAAATGGGTACCAAACAGCATTAATTGGTAAAATCCACATGGATGGGTTGCCACAGGGATTCAACTACTCCGCGGTACTTATCGACCAGGGCGAATATTATAATCCTAACTTCATTATCAATGGTGTGAAACAACAAATGCCAGGCTATGTATCGGATCTCACCACCGATATGACCTTAGATTGGATCGCTAAAAGAGATACTAGTAAACCATTCTGTGTGCTTTATCATCAAAAAGCGCCACACCGAGAATGGCTACCTGCTTTACGGCATATTCAACAATATACATCAAAAACCTATAAAGAACCGGACAATCTATTCGACACCTACGAAGGAAGAGGAACCGCCGCAAAAACCGCGGAAATGAATATCCTTAAACACATGAACTGGGCTGGCGACAATAAGATACCGCCTACGCTAATGGATGAATTGGGACTAAAAGAATATCTATCTTGGGATAAAGCTGCCTTTAATGGAAACTTAGGAAGAATGACCGCAGCACAACGTGCAACATGGGATTCAATATACAACCCAATTATGGCAGATTTTAAGATAAAATATCCCAGCATGTCCAAAGAAGACCTGATGCGCTGGCGATATCAACGCTATATGCAAGATTACCTGGGTACCGTTGCAGCGGTAGACGATGGTGTTGGACGCCTATTGGAATTTCTGAAAGATAATAGACTTGACGAAAATACCATTGTCATTTATACCTCAGACCAAGGATTCTATCTAGGTGAACATGGTTGGTTTGATAAACGTTTTATGTATGAGGAATCGCTTCGAACTCCCTTATTGATCCGCTATCCAGCAGAAATTAAAGCTGGCCAATCCTCAAAAGCACTTGTCCAGAATCTCGATTTTGCCCCAACAATCCTAGATTATGCAGGACTTGCAATCCCGAAAGATATGCAGGGAAAATCTTTTCGTGGCCTACTCAATGGAAAAGAAAAGCAATGGCGCGATGCCGTATATTACACCTATTATGAGTATCCTTCCATTCACATGGTAAAACGACATTATGGAATTCGTACCGAAAGGTACAAACTGATCCATTTCTATTATGACAAAGATGAGTGGGAATTATACGATCTAGAAAAAGATCCACAGGAAATGCAGAATGTATACCATGTACAAGGATACCACAACGTACGTGAAGAAATGCATCATAAACTGGACGAAGCGCGAGCCTACTATAAAGATTCCGATGAGAACGACAAAAAGTTTTTACCAAAGGTGAAACATTGATTTACTGGTGTATCAAGCCAGTAAATCAGTGTTGATAAAAATTTAAACAGGGTTGAGTTTGAAATAGCGTCTCAAAATACGTCTAACATCTCTGTTCTCGGCCTTGAAGACGATGGCTTCTCGCTTTTTCTTTTCGCTAGAAACACGCTTATTGCAGTAGCCAAATCCTTTATACCGACCGTCCAACAAGTAAACAAGGCCCTTTTCATTGGGATTACGCCCTAAAAATTCCAAAAATATTTCGCCCAGCGGAAGCTCCGAAGAGACGACAAATTCCTGCACTCTTCGATTATAGTCTTCTGGAAGCTCCTGCGCAATACAAGCCCCCTTGCAGGTCTTCAACATATACTGAAAACAATGTTTCGTATACGTCTGTAACTTGTTTATTTTTTGACACAGCTGATAAGCTTCCACGATATGAAATAATTGCTCCCGCCCCTCCTGGTAACTCGAAAAAGTCATTAACTCTTCACGTTCGGGATCAAGTGTCTCAACCTGCAAGACTTGATAACCTGACGGATTCACAGCCAGATAAAGGCCAAATCCATAGTAAGTTCGACGCTGCGCTCGATTGTAATAGGGTTGGTGTTTTTTGATCAGGTCAGATTCATACAATAACGCAAGTAATTCATGACCGGTCAGTTCAAATCCAACTCTACAGGCTGCTCCTTGGATTTTACGTTCCTTAAAATCTGTACTTCTAAAATGCTGCAATAACCTATTTCTAATATCGATACTCTTGCCCACATAAATTAGCGCATCATGCTTATCATAAATATAATATACGCCGACTGCTGAAGGTACTCCTTCAAGCAATCCGGCAATTTGCTCTTTCGTCATTACATAAAAATCACGCCCAAATATACTAATATATTTAGTGTTTTAGATGATGGCTAAAAAAAATAGGCATACACCCACCCTTCATTTCATCCAATGAAAAGGGCGGGTGCAACTTGATGCTAAATGTCAAAATTTCATTTTCTGAATTCTTATGGCATTCAATATCGCAATCAACGATACGCCAACATCGGCAAAGACTGCCTCCCACATCGTTGCCAATCCCCCAGCGCCAAGAATCAACACGATCCCCTTAACTATGAAGGCAAGGCCTATATTCTGATAAACGACTTTTTTCGTCTCTTTTCCAATGCGAATCGCCATTGGAATTTTCGAAGGTTTATCATCTTGTATCACGACATCTGCCGTCTCGATCGTCGCATCACTGCCCAGTCCCCCCATCGCTATTCCAACATCGCTCAGTGCGACAACCGGAGCATCATTAACGCCATCCCCCACAAAAGCAACAGATTCGTTTAGTCCCTTTATTTCCTTGACTTTATTCACTTTATCTTCCGGCAGCAGATCGCCATAGGCCTGATCTATTCCAAGTTCCTTGGCAACATAGGCGACAACAGTCGTCTTGTCCCCGCTCAGCATTGTGGCTTTTACACCGAGTTTATGCAGTAGCTGTATGGTAAGCGCAGCATCCGCTTTTATGCTATCAGCAATGGTCATGAATCCTACAAATTTACCATCCAAAGCGATCGCGATGGTCGTATATACGATACTATTGGGATCGATATCATAGACTACATTAAATTTGTCCAGCAATTTAAAGTTGCCCACCAGCAACACTTTGCCATCAGCCATAGCTTTTAGTCCATGTCCAGGGATTTCTTCTATGGTATTGAGATCGACAGACTCATCGATCGGACCGACATATTCTCTAATCGCTGTTGCAACTGGATGGCTACTGTGGCTCTCTATTTTATTGACGAGCTTTAAAATCCTTGCTTCGTCGTAACCGGCCTGTAGCTTAATTTCCTGCACTTTAAAAACGCCGGCAGTCATTGTTCCGGTTTTATCCATCACGACATGGCGGATAGCTGCCATCGCATCCAAAAAATTACTGCCTTTAAAAAGTATACCATTTCTACTTGCAGCACCAATTCCACCAAAATACCCCAAAGGAATTGAAATGACGAGTGCACAGGGGCAAGAGATCACTAAAAACACGAGAGCCCTATACAACCATTCGCTAAATACATATTGATCCACAAACAAGTAAGGCAGGAGACAAATTCCAATGGCCAAAAACACGACAATTGGGGTATAAATCTTAGCAAATTTGCGAATAAACAGCTCTGTGGGTGCTTTTTGAGCCGTTGCGTTCTGTACGAGCTCGAGGATTTTGCTCAACTTGCTGTCCTGATATGCTGTTGTCACTTGAATTAGGCTCACGGTGTTCATATTAATCATTCCAGCCAGTACAACATCACCCTTCATCTTTGTATCTGGCTTGCTCTCGCCAGTCAGCGCAGCTGTATTAAATGCACCTTGCTCAGACAACAATTCACCATCAAGCCCAAGCTTTTCACCAGGTTTCAGCTGAATTATTTTTCCAATACCTGCATCGGCAGCTTTGATCACTTTGCTCTTTCCATTCTCCAAAATGGTCACCTCATCCGGACGCTGATCCAGTAGAGCCTTAATATTACTTTTAGCCCTACTTACCGCCAAGGTCTGAAACACCTCTCCTACGGCGTAAAACAACATTACCGCTACAGCCTCGGGGTATTCTTTGATCCCAAAAGCGCCTATGGTAGCAATACTCATTAACAAAAACTCCGAAAAGATTTCCCCTTTGGCTATACTCTTTAAAGCATCCCTGATAACAGGAAACCCAACCGGTAGATAAGCTAATATGTACCAGCCTGTACGGACCCAATCCTTAAACCAGGATTGTGCAATCCAATTATCCATGGCTATAGCAGCAATGAGTAAGATAAAAGAAATTAGCGCAGGTAGAAATAACTGCATCTGACTGGCCCCTGCCGTCGAGTGATCGTGACCGTCCTCATCATGGCTATGGTCATGACCTTGGCTGGAAGCCGGAGCTTTCCCAATAAGATCCTCAGCTCCACCCTGATTATATATTTTTTCGGTCTGTGTACAACAAAGCTGCCTGCCTTGTGCATCATAACGATGTTTATGTTCCATCACTTGCTTTGATTATGTTAACAAATACGGTCAATTAATGTTCGTGCCCACCTGTATTGCTCATTTTGGCATTGATGAAAAAAGCACCCTTCACAACAATTTTTGTTCCAGCAGGCACTTCTGTAACCGGGGTAATCGCCGTATATCCCAAAGCAGATACGCCTTTTTGAATCTCAATTTTTTCAAAATTGATGTTTTTAGCCTGTTCTTCTCCATGCTGCCCGGCTTCTTGCTCATTTTTATGTGCATGTTTTGCTTCACCTTCATCGTGCGCATGCCCGTGATCGTCATGCCCCTCCTCATGCTCTTCCGGTTTCTTGTTGGTCTCCACAAAAATATAATACTTGCCGTCAGCCTCCACGATTGCGTCATTCGGAACAGCCGGAGTCCGCACATTTTTGACACCGATCATACCCGTAATGTTCATCCCATCAATCAACCCCACTTTGCTGCCCACAACCGTACTGTGTACAGCGATGGTCTTGCTGTCATTTTCAAATGAAGATCCAATTGTAAAAACTTTAGCGGTATAGGTCTTATCCGGATTGTTGGTC
This sequence comes from Sphingobacterium sp. UBA865, assembly GCF_002295765.1. Lineage (NCBI taxonomy): Bacteria > Pseudomonadati > Bacteroidota > Sphingobacteriia > Sphingobacteriales > Sphingobacteriaceae > Sphingobacterium > Sphingobacterium sp. UBA865. Next base: position 51,643 of record NZ_DBGB01000023.1, read on the forward strand.
AGCTGAAAGTTGATGAGCTGTCCGACTTTAACCAAAGGTAGATCCTTTTCAAATACCTGCAGATCCAAATGCAACAGACTATTGTCAACAATCTCGATCACCGGAGAAGAGACATCCACATAACTCCCTATTTTCGCAAAAACATTACTAACTGTTCCATTGATAGGGCTTGTTACGGCCAGTGAAGTTCGCATATTGGACAGATTCACGCTATTGGGGTTAATACCCATCAATTGGATCTGTTGTTGCAAAGAAGCCTTTCGGGCCCTTAAACTGTTGAAGTCTGCTGTTGCGGCCTGCAGATTTTTCCGTGCGCCTGCATTGCCTTCATTGAGTTCCTGTTGCCTTGCCATTTCTTGTTCGGCCAAGGTAATCTTACTTGCCAGGGATACATATTCCTCCTGCAATTGTACAAACTGGGGGTTGATAATCGTGGCGATCACCTGCCCCTTACGCACATTGTCCCCCAGCTGCACATTCAATGTCTTTACAACACCACCATAAAGCGCCGTCGCATTCGCTTTATTGTTATTGGGTACACTCAAAAGTCCATTGGCCTTAATGGTAGCTGTTAGTTCCTTCTCTTCAATCCCTCCAAAAACGATTCCCACAGCCTTTATTTGTGCAGCACTCAATGCCGCCACCGTAACCGGCCCTTCCTCATGCTCCGCTTCGGCTTTGGGTACTTCCTTTCCTTCCGGTTGACCTTTACGCTCCGACTCATTAGAACCGCAACCGTAAAAAACAGTAACGGCTACACATACGATAAATATCTTTATGAAAACTTTCATTGTTGCCTTATTTGTTATTGAAGTAATTATATTGAATTGCTGATTGATTATACTGATTGAGGACTTCTAAATAATTCTGGCGAATGCCAATGGCCTGACTTAAAAATTGGCTTAATTCAGCAAAATTGATCTCCCCCGTTCTATAACCCAAACTAGCTGCTTTAATAATTGCATCAGCTTGTTTTAACCCCGAAGACTCATAAAATTGCAGCAATGCACTATTCTTGTCAATTTCAGCAAGTGCATTCCCTTTATTTGTCTGGAATACCTGCGTATCATATTCCAACTTACGCTGTTGAACTTCCATTTCAGCGTTGGCAACCTTCACTTTACTTTTATAGGCGCCCAAGCTAAAGACCGGGAAGGATGCGGAGACCGAGAATCCCGATAATGGATCTTTGGCTCCCCAAACACGTTGGGAGAAAAATCGACCCGAGAACTCAGGCTTATTGGTATTTTTCTGAACACTGATGTTTGATGAAGCGATATTTACATTTTGCTGCTGTAAAACCAGTAAAGGATGCGCCATTTCATCTGATGGACTTGCGTCCACGACAATCTTCTCCAAGGATTGATCCAATGGGAGCATCCACTCATTACGGTCTAACAACATCATCAATTGCTGTTGCTGAATAATGATATCCTTTTTGTTTTGAACAAGTTGTGCCTGCAGCTCTTTCAGCTTTGCTTCAGCCGCAATCTTATCCAGCGCAGCTACGTCACCTGTTCTAAAGCGAAGTTCAGTTGCTTTGAACATGGCGGTATAGATACTATCCAACTCCATATACAGTTTTTGGCGATCCTGAAGATACCAGAGCTGAAAATAGGCTGTCCTCACGTCTTTGGTAATCGCAGTTTTCAATACATCTGTATTTAGGTTCACATATTTTAGTTGTTCTTTAAAATACGCCTTACGCGCAGTGTAGAGTCCAGGCCAGGCAATACTTTGCGTTATACCAATTTTCAATAAGCCGGCCTTATCCGTAGGACGGTAATCTTCATTTTCTGCAAAAATCCCGGTCTTGGGAATTTCAGTCGCCGTCTTAACATTGAAACCAGCGCCCACGATTTCAGCCTGGTTGATCTGAAACTGACGATTGTTCTTCAGCGCAGTTTCTACAGCTTCTGTGACAGAAATGCGCTCCTGTCCAAACACCTGAGATCCCAAAGCCATAAATAGGAAAGCAAGTATTGTGACGATGGTCTTAGCACCTCTACTTCGTTTCATATTCAATTTAGAATTAAAAATTATATACAATAAGGGTAGCACAAACAAGGTCAGGAAAGTTGCCGTTACCAATCCGCCAATAACAACCGTTGCCAAAGGTTTCTGAACTTCAGCGCCGGCACTTGTACTTATTGCCATCGGTAAAAAGCCCAGTGAAGCCACGGTCGCAGTCATGAGTACTGGACGCAGACGAGTCAACGTACCTTCTTTAACGCGTTGAAAAATATCATCGACACCCTCTTTTTTCAACTGATTGAATGTCCCAATTAAAACGATACCATTGAGTACGGCTACGCCAAACAAGGCAATAAAACCGATACCGGCACTAATACTGAAAGGCATGCCGCGCAACATCAACGCAAATACACCCCCGATAGCACTCATTGGAATTGCAGTAAAAATAAGCGTCGCCTGCTTAAAGGAATGAAACGTGAAATACAACAGCATAAAAATAAGCAATAAGGAAACTGGCACAGCAATCAACAAGCGTGAGGTCGCCTTCTGTAAATTCTCAAACTGCCCCCCATAGGTGAAATAATACCCTGCAGGAAGTTTTACATTTGCAGCCAATTGTTGTTGGATATCTTTTACGACGGTTTGAACATCACGCCCGGCCACATTAAATCCAATCACAATTCTTCGTTTACCCGCTTCGCGGCTGATCTGGGCCGGCCCCAATTTATAATCAATGGCAGCGACCTGAGAAAGCGGAATCTGCGTACCAGTATCTGTAGGAATCATCAGATTACGCACATCATCAATGCTGTTTCGATGCGTTGTATCTAACCGGACGACCAAATCAAAGCGACGTTCATTTTCATAGATCTGTCCCGTGCTTCGACCGGCAAAAGCAGTACTCACCACGTCATTGACGTCCTGAATCGTCAAGCCATAATTTGCAATACGGGTGCGGTCATAAACGATATTGATTTGTGGGAGGCCGGATACACGCTCCACTTGTGGCGAAGTCGCCCCTTGAACGGATTGAATCTGCGCGGCAACCACATTGGCGTAAGCGGCCAGCGAATCGATGTTTTCACCGAAGATCTTTACAGCAACATCCTGACGGATACCCGTCATTAGTTCATTAAAACGCATTTGAATAGGTTGGTTTTTTTCGAAGAAGACACCCGGAATTACTTCTAGTTTCTCCAGAATAGCGCTCCCCAGTTCTTCATAAGAACGGCCCGACTTCCACTCTTTTTGAGGCTTCAATACCACCATAATATCTGTCGCTTCCGGTGGCATAGGGTCTGTTGGTACCTCAGCAGCTCCTGTTTTACCGACAACCATCTTCACCTCATCGAACTCTTTGATAATCCGGGATGCCTGCATCGAGGTTTCGATACTTTGCGAAAGTGAGCTTCCCTGGGGAAGTATGCAATGGAATGCATAATCACCTTCCTGCAATTGTGGAATAAATTCGCCTCCCATATTCTTAAAAAAGAAGGCCGACAAAGCAAAAATGGCAACGGTTAAACTCACGATTAGGTATTTAAACCGAATGGCTTTTTGTAATAAAGGCTCATAAATACGTTGCAGTCCCGCAATCATCCGGTCGCTCAACGTTTTCTTGTCGCTGTGTTTTTTCGGTAGGAACAGAGCGCACATCATGGGGATATAGGTTAACGAGAGAATCAATGCGCCGAAAATAGCAAACCCAACTGTTTGTGCCATTGGACGAAACATTTTCCCTTCAACACCCACTAATGTTAAAATTGGAATATAGACAATAAGAATAATAATCTCACCAAAGGCTGCACTGGTACGAATCTTTGAAGCAGACTCAAATACCTCATGGTCCATTTCGGCCTGGGTCAATTTCTCGGTAGACTTTCGTAAGCCTAAATGGTGTAGTGTAGCTTCCACCACAATGACGGCTCCGTCTACAATCAAACCGAAATCTATCGCGCCCAAACTCATTAAATTGGCGCTTACGCCGAAGACGTTCATCAGTCCAAGTGCAAATAGCAGCGCCAGTGGAATTGCCGAAGCAACGATAAGACCCGCACGCAAATTCCCAAGAAATAAGACCAGGACAAAAATGACGATCAGGGCACCTTCAATCAGATTTTTTTCAACGGTACTTATCGCACGCCCAACGAGGTCTGTCCGGTCCAAATAAGGCTCTATAACCACATCGTCAGGTAGCGACTTTTGAATAGTCGGTAGTTTTTCTTTCACGCGGTTGACCACCTCATTGCTGTTTTCACCCTTTAGCATCATGACGACACCTCCCACAGCATCAACCTCACCATTGTATGTCAAGGCACCATAGCGCACAGCATGACCAAAACGTACATCCGCAACATCTTTAACATAAATCGGTATTGCTCCTGATTTTCGGATGGCAATATTTCTGACATCTTCCAAGGAGGTCGCCAGCCCAATTCCCCGAATAAAGTAGGCATTCGGTTTTTTATCAATATAGGCACCGCCTGTATTTTGATTGTTTTTCTCCAGGGCAGTAAATAGCTCTGGAATGTTGATATTCATCGCCTTAAGTCTATTCGGATCAACAGCTACTTCATATTGTTTGAGCTCACCACCGAAACTATTGACCTCGGCAATTCCAGGTGTGCCATAGAGCTGACGGGCAACAATCCAATCTTGCATGGTGCGCAAATCTTTTGCGTTGTATTTCTTTTCGCTTCCCTTTTTGGGATGTATAATATATTGATATACTTCTCCCAGTCCAGTACTCACTGGAGCCAGCTTAGGTTTACCAATACCTTGTGGAATCTGATCCACCGCTTCTTTTAAACGCTCACCAATCAGCTGACGGGCAAAATAGATATCTACATCATCGTCAAAAACAACAGTAATGACAGAAAGTCCAAAGCGCGAAATACTCCTGATCTCCTCAATTTTGGGTACAGTTGCAATACTTTGTTCAATTGGAAAAGTAACCAATTGTTCCACTTCCTGCCCGGCAAGCGTTGGACAAGAGGTAAAGATCTGTACTTGATTATTGGTAATATCGGGAACGGCATCGATTGGCAGTTTCGTTGCACTCCATGCCCCCCATATGATAAGCAACAAGGTCATTAAACCGATAATGATCTTGTTCTTAATGCTAAATTTTATAATATGATCTAACACAATTATACGTGATTAATGCTTAAATAATAGCTCGTTAGAATAGCTCATCTTTTGTCGTAATACCATACAACAAGCGTATTCCGAGCACAAAGCTGAATAAAGAACAGCATAGCATGCTCTATCAGATTTGTTTCTAGAATTTTTACGAAAAATTAAGCATTAACCTTTGGCGGCTGCCAGATGCTCCCAAAATAACTGGAAACAATCGCTGTATTGAGGACAGGATTACGATTATCAAAATAAATTGAAACCGGGACACCATCTATTTGCGGAAATTGATACGCATAAGCCGTTATATTTCCACTACAACAATTGCAATAGCAGAAAATCGAACAAGCATCGGACGCGTCATCATTATGTTTATGAGTTCGGTTTAATTGTCTTTCCATAGCAGTCTGCTCGCAGCGATTGGTAGAATCACTGCAGGGAACAAAAGAAAGTCCCATAATATATGCTATCAATATGAAAACAATTAACCTCATGAATGCACAAATTTAAAAAAATAAATTAAAATCTCCGCTTAGTCTCAGAAATCTATTGCGATCATCACATCCTATTCTTCCTAAAAAACAATGGAACAGTTGCCCTCTATCGAACGCTTTTCTTAACCTTAAATCCACACAAAACCGCATAACCCAACAAAGAACAATCACTCGATACTAATATTAATTACAAGTAAATTATTATTCAAATAAAACGAATTGTAATTAACAGAAAAACAGCATAAAACATGTTTAAACAGCTTTAAAGGAGCAAATAATTGTATTGTAGATATTTCTCTACACGAAAAATAAGATAATACAAATACGTCATATTAAGTAAAATGCTATTTATATAATTGCATCGATAAAAAATAATAGCAACAAAAAAAAGCAATCGTATACCATATTTTAAACACAAACAGGCATACACCTGCAAAGACAGTACAACAAATAAATCAATAACTAAATCAAAAAATCAATAACAAAACAAAATGTCAATTAACATGAATCTAATCCCCCATCACCGACTGACTAACCTGTTCATGCTGGGTTGCAGTGCTTTCGCGCTTAGTCTCTACTCCTGTAACAAAAGTGGAGAAAACACCGCATTGACAGGAGAAACTGTCGTTAAAGTCAATCTTTCGGGTGTAGAAGCTTACACTGAAACGGACAACAATGCTGTTCAAAAGCAAGCATCTGCAAAAGCTTCACGCACATCAATCGATGCACCTGATGTACAGGAAATGACAGTATCGCTTGAAAACGGTGGTTCTGTCGACGTGGTCCTAACAAACAATTCAGCGATCACAAAAAGCCTCGTCGCTTCGTCCACCCCCAAACTAGCGGCTGTCCAGATACAAGAGAAGCCATTGGACAAAAACGTTAAATATAAAGTTGTTGTCTATGACAACCAAGGCGCTTACGTAACGGAAAAGATTTATAGCTATGGTGAGGAAGCTACTGCTGCAGGTATCGTTCTTGACGCTGGAAAATCTTACACGTTCATTGCCTATTCGATCAATAGTACCACAGCATTACCGGGTATCAACAATCAAAATACACTGTCCACTGCCAGCTTAGACAATATAAGTGATGATTTGATGTATTACACGGGCACATTAACGTTAAAAAGTGGTGTAAATAACTTAAATGTTGTATTAAAACACCGGTTTAGCCAAATTACCACAACATTGACCATGGATCCAAGTATGACCGGAGCTATTACTCAAATCGGGACTGCCGTATTAAAACCTAGTCATGGTAGTGCAAATTTGAAATTCTCAGACCAAACACTAACCTACAATGCCTTGAACAACGCAGGCGTGACCACGCAATTCCCGGCTTTAGGAAATGGCCTGCATACCGTGATCAGTAACCCCTCTTTATTGATCCACCCGGCAACCAGCAATGGAACACTGATGCTCGGTAGTCTAACACTGGATGATGAGACTAAAACAAACATCACCATTCCAAATGTTAAGATCAATCCCGGACAGAAATACGATCTGAAACTCAATTTCAGAACCTGCACAAAAAATGTAACCAGCAATGGCCTGGACTGGAGCTATCCGGCAACTACATCGGGAGGTAAAACGGGGATTATGAAAGATGGAAAATTCTATGCCAATGGAACGACAATCGATAGAAATTTCACTGCCCCAGCGGCAGACTATGGTTTTGTTTTCGACATTACCGAACTGGACAATGCATTTAACATGGAAGTAAATGGTGTCAAATTGGCGAAACAAGAAATTCAATTTGAAGTGGGTGCCTCTTCTGCTCAAAACATCCAGTTTGTTGATGGAAGCAAATACGCAGGCAACAATATTGAAACTGGTAAAAGAATTGATCAGGTCTACAACATGAAAGGTACAAGTGCAGCCCCATTGATCAAGCTTGTCATCAGCAGAACTGGCCAGGTTACCATGTTTGGTAGCAAAACATCCGGCGGTCCTTTATATGAACTTAAACTCGTTAATGGCAACAGCTTCAACACATTCCCTTGGAGTGCAACACAAAGCAACACCGTAAAAGTGACCCAACTTGTTGATGGACGTACAATTATCAAAGGTGTAGGTGCTGGAAAGAAGAAAATCCCTTGTCAGTAGTCACCATTAGTCAATAAATAGATCAATAATCTTAAAAATTAAATACACGCTGAGCATAACAATAGAAATTCAGCAAGGATAAAAAAGGTATTATGGAAAAGAAATTAGCATACATCGCCCCTCGAATAAACATGACGACGATCGAACTTGAACAAGGTATCGCCGCCGGTTCGGCATACGCCAGACCAGAAGACGCCAACAGCGGTAAAGTGAGCGAACAATGGGAAGTAGGTTCAACAGACAATAGAAATATCGACTGGTAAACTATTTCCAATATGGATAAAAGGAAGGGGCTAGCCGAATGTGGATAGCCCTTTTTTATGCTATATTATATTACACGATCGTGTCAGCACTATGTATACTCAAATCGTTATTGGACCCAAGTGCAGACTGTCTGTATTACCTCCACCGTAACTCTCGATAAAAAAGATATACACCTGATAGGTCACTTCCTTTCTATGTTTTGGCATTTCAGTATGTTGTTTGCCAGATAGTAAGCTACCTTTGAAGTCGTTCATGACAAGTGAATATCCGTTCCCGTTATCCGCTACATTATACAGGACCAAGAAGGAATCGTAAGTTCTGGTATTGAACTTTTCCTCCAGATAGGCGTCATATTCCCAGGTAACCTGAAGTACTTGGTTTTCTTTGTCAAAATTCATTGTGTAGGAAGTGATGGGATTGGGGCTTCCTTTGGCAATCATAAATTTCTGCCAGTCAATCAAAAAACCATTTTCTTCCTGGATAAGCGCTTCTTTCAAATTATAAGACATCGCGACATCGTATGCCCGTTTAGGATAGCTGTACGCTTTATACCCCATATTGATGATCGGTTTTAACTGGCTAATATGTGACCTCACCATTTTGAAGCGTTTTCTACTGAGCAGTTGCTCAGGACTGGGCTCCCGTTTTTTAACACGAGGGAGAGATCGTACATAATTTCCTGTTTTAGTCGACACAAATACAACAGAACCTGCTTTCCCGGAAACAGTTCCATTAACACCATTTTTAACGATTGCCATAATTGCTTGATAATGTTATAGATATTAAAGATAAAAATTATCAAGGAAACATACTCATACCAAATTAGGTGAAAAAACAATTTTTATTCAATATTTGGACAGTAATTAGTCATTGTTTATTCAGTCTCCACTGAGCAAGCACTGAACAAGCACTGAACGAGCACTGAACAAGCACTGTTAAAATCGCGAATTTGGCCTCCGATTGATCTCCGTTTGCTATATCGAAAACTTAATCATATTACATCAAAGCCAACTAGCTTTTATGTCAAACTATAAAACAAAAAATGTCTCCTACATTTGCTTCATACAAACATAAGAGACATTCTCTTCTTTCTATGGTAGGCCTGATTCCCACCTCAACGCTGGATCGAAAACTCGACCTGCTACAACGGTTACAGGACAGCCTGTAGACGTTGCGGCAAATCTTCAATCTTTGAAAGACTCAATTGCTTCATAACCTGATACAAATGTGTCTTGAACATATTGATTGTATGTTCCCCACCTTCATTGCCCAATGCGCCAACGCCATACATAAATGGTCTTCCCATAAAATTGAAATCCGATCCAACCGCATGGGCGCGGGCTAGGTCAACTCCCGATCGAATACCACCATCTAACATGATTTTTATCTTATTTTTATATTCTGGGTTGCTCGCCAAATGGATCAATGAATTGATCGAAGATTCACTTGCGTCGAGCTGTCGTCCACCATGATTTGAGACAATGACTCCATCCACGCCCAATGCGATAGAAGCCTGCATATCTTCGTCGGTGGCAATCCCTTTAAGCACCAATGGCCCTTTCCAAAGATCGCGAATAGCTTTAATTTTCTCAACATCTACCTTACCGGTAAATGTTCTATTCATAAACTGTCCCAGCTGCGCTAAATCAAGACCTTTTTCCATATAAGGCTTCAATGTTGCAAAAGAAGGAATTCCATGTCTTAATGTTTCTATCCCCCAAGTTGGGCAGGCAAAAGTTTGCAAGATATTGGCGATACTCATTTTAGGCGGCATAGACAATCCGCTTTTTATTTCACGATAACGAAGTCCAAAAGCAGGAACATCGACCAAAACTACCAATACGGGACATTCAACAGCCTGTAGACGTTGAATAATATCATCGCGCAATCTGTTTTCTGTCGGATGATAGAGCTGGAACCACGCTTTCCCATCAGATACCTCGGCAATACGTTCAATACTACTTGTTGATACAGTACTCAAAATATAAGGAACATCATTTTTTGCAGCCGCTTTCGCAAGAATCTCTGGCGCATTCGGCCACATCAATCCCTGAAGTCCAATAGGTGAAACCCCAAAAGGCGCACTATAACGGCGACCGAATAGTTCGACCGAAAGGTCTATTTCTTCACTCGCAAGCAGATATTGAGGCGTCAACAGAATATTATCAAAATCGTTTTCATTTCTGGCAAGGTTCAATTCTTCATTGGCTCCTCCGGTCAAATAATCAAATGCAAATTTGGGAATCCTTTTCTTCGCTTTAATCTTTAGATCTTCAACAGAAGGATAACGGGTATTATATATAAATTTCTGGCTCATGATTGATGTATTATTTATAAGCAGTCTACAACTGCGCGCCAAACTTAGATAAATTGCTTTTCAAATGCAAGCTAATTATAGTTAATATAAAAAAATCTGTCACACATTTCTGCGGTAGCCCAACTCGGCACCTCCACTTACAGGTAGATTTACCCCTGTAATAAAGCGCGCTTGGTTTGACAGCAGAAACACACAGGCATCAGCAATGACATCACCGTCAGGACAGTATCCAAGCAAATGAATATCCTTCAAAAAATCAAAAACCTGTTTCGGCTGTGGTTGCTCCAGTGTCCATTTGTTGAGCATGGGTGTCATAACAGCTGCAGGCATAACCGAATTTACACGTATGCCGACAGACGCATAGTCTATGGCCATCGATTTTGTCAACGCATTGATAGCCCCTTTTGTGGCAGCATATGCCGCATGGTTCCCCTGGCCTATTTCCCCTACTAAGCTACTCGTATTTAGAATACAACCGGCAGATTCCTTTAAATGGGGGTAGCCATACCGTGTAGTCAAAAGAACACTTTTCATGTTGGTATCCAGTAACCTTATCCATTCATCGTCCGTCGTTTCATGCAAAGGTTTTGATGGACTTGCCAAGCCAGCATTGTTATGGATTGCATCAAGCCGCCCAAAAACAGCAACGGTCTTTTGGATAGCTGATTCAACTTCCCTGGCCTGCGTGACATCCGCACAGATGCCCATATGTGGTGCCCCGATCAGTTCAGCTGTTTCATCCACAGATGCTTGATCGAGACCAACAAAGGCAACCTTTGCCCCCGCTTTGACATAGGCTTTTACACATTCCAAACCGATACCAGCACTTCCTCCGGTAACCAATATGATTTTATCTTCTAAGATTTTCACGTTCTATTATTCTTGTATTTAGCATCAAGTTCCAAAGCATTGGAACAAATTAAAAAATCAGTTGAAAATTACATATAAAATCACGACAATAGCGAGTAGCAATGTCGACAAAATGCGGTAACTCCCGATACCCGACCAGGCTTTACCCCGAAGTGGGTCCATGGGATTCTTCCAGTACAAATCCCGACTTTGCGCAGTGTGCTGTACGGGATACTTATAAGATAATAATACCTGAAGTACCATACAGATCAAAAACAGATAAAAAGCCATCATCATAAATGGAGTCTGGCCTATCCACGAGTCAGGCAGCAGCTTGTTCAGTAAAAATACGGCAACCCCCAAAACAGAACCTATCCACAAGGTAAGTTTTGCAGCTATTGCCGATGCCCCTTTCCAAAACACACCTAAAAGAAATACGCAGGTTATTGGTGGCGCAATGTGTGCTATCACATCATTTATGCCGTAGAAAATACTCTCATAGCGATCCAATAGTGGTAAAAGAGCCAAGGAAAATCCCATGGCAATAACTGCAGCAATTTTCCCAATACGAATCAACTGACCATCGGAAGCGGCAGGTTTCCGATGTCTAAAGATATCGTAACTCACCATGGTCGATATCGAATTTAGCGCACCCGATATCTGGCTCATTAAACCCGACAGCAGCGCTGCGACCAAAACACCGATCAATCCGGAAGGCAAAAGTTGAGTAATCATAAGTGTATAGATACCTTTTGAATTGACCTGCCCTTGATGGTCCACGCCGAGACTGCTTAAATCCAATTGACCTGTTCTAAACAAGGTATACGCAAATAGGCCTGGAAGCACAAAAATAAAAACAGGCAAGATTTTTAGAAAACCACAGAAAAGAGCACCCACACGTCCATGGTTTTCATCTTTCGCCCCTAAAACACGCTGAACAATGGTCTGATCGGCACACCAGTACCAAATACCCAAAATCGGATAGCCAAACAAAACGGCATACCAAGGCATTCCACTTCCATCGTTACTCCCACGAAGCATGGAAAGGCGATCAAGGGCATTGTCCTGTTCCAGTACAGCTTTCATTGGCGTCCAACCGCCCATCTTGTCAAAAGCCGCAAAACTGATAATGAAAGCCCCCGCAAGCAACACAATTGTCTGGATAGATTCCGTCACCACAACAGCACGCAATCCGCCCAAAATCGTATATATTCCAGTTATCACACAGATTACTGTAATACTTAAATACATATTAAATCCAAAAAGTGTGCGCAGCACAATCCCTCCGGCCAACATCGAAAAAGCGATATGAATAACAATTGCCGATAGTATAGAGATAAACGTAAGCCAATCTCTGCTGGCACGATCATAGCGCCGTTCCAGAAAGTCGGGCAAGGTGGCAACACCCGACTTGAGGTAAAATGGCACAAAAAAAAGCGCCAGTAAGATTAAAGTAAAGGCCGCCATCCATTCAAAGTTACCATTAAGCAACCCGGTATCGAATCCGCTCTGTGCCAAACTGACCAGATGGATTGTTGAAATATTGGTTGCAAAAAGCGCTAGTCCAATGGCTGGCCAACGAAGTGTCTTTCCAGCCAAAAAATACCCCTCTGCACTTGTTTCCTTGACTTTCTTAAATCGCACCGATCCTGCCAATACGCCGACAACTAAAATCAACAGTATATAAAAGATGGCGATACCTAAATCTAAATTTCCTAACATAATGTCAACTTATAACAAATCACAACTGCTTCCCACATCCATTGGGGTACGATAAACGCCATTCTCTATAGCCACTGGATGTACAAAATGAGACTTTAGATGCGGAATATGCTCCAAAAACAAAGCCTCATGCCCCAAGCTTATGTGGTTAAATAAAACCAGGTGCTGATGGAGCTGCCCCATATCCCCAACATGTGGTACAACAGGGATATTATATTTTCGACAAAGTAGACTCACGGATATAAACTCGCTTACGCCGCCAACGCGAACAGCATCGACCTGTACAAATCCCGTCGCACCCATTTGAAGATAATTTTTAAACAAAATGCGGTTCGGCACATGCTCACCCATGGCAACTTTTATCGGCGCAATGTGTTCGGCCAAGCGTTTATGACCAACAATGTCGTCCGGGTGTGTCGGCTCCTCTACCCAAAACGGGTTCATCTCTTTAAGCTCTTGACAGATGGATAGCGCCTGCGGCAGCGTCCATTGCTGATTCGCGTCGAGCATTACTTTAGCTTCATCACCAGCAACCTCACGCACGATATGCGCACGACGAATATCCCGCAAGGGATCTTCACTGCCCACTTTGAGTTTCATTGCGGAGAAGCCGTTTTCTAAAGCACGCTTACAATTCTCCCGTACCTTTTCATCAGAATAGTTAAACCAGCCTACTGACGTATCATAGCCCACATAGCCCTTTTCAATAATCCCCATTCTTTTATGACCTGTAGCCATATTTGACTCCAGTAAGCTGATGGCCTCCGCCTTTGTCAACTCATCTTCCAAATAGGAAAGATCCAGCGTATTGACAATCTCTTCGGCGCTGAGCTCGGTTAACAATTTCCAAAGTGGAACTCCTCTCGTTTTAGCCCAAAGATCAAAACAGGCATTTGTTACCGAAGCTAAGGCCAAATGAACAACCCCTTTATGTGGACCCAACCAACGATACTGCTGTTCATTGCTCAACCTATTAAACAATTGACCAAAATCTGCCATAAGATCCTCAATTGGAATCCCTTTCAGTCGTTCGGCATAAAAAGCTGCGGCACGACAGACCAGCTCGTTCCCTGCACCCAGTGTAAAAGCCAGACCTGTCCCAACGCGCCCCTTATCATCGGCCAATCGGGTCACTGCATAAGAATAGATCGGATCTTTGTGTATAGCATCACTGCCTGCACCTGTAGCCAAAGGAAATCTTCGATCCTGAATATCAAACGTCTTTATCATAAAATCTTAACGTGCTTATTTTTAGTATTTAGGTTAATCTATTTTGAATTATAACTTTAATTTCTCTTTTAATTTGCGTAAAATGTCAACATCCGAATCCTTTATGCGTCCCATTCGATTGGGACCAACGTTTAAGATCAGGATATTGTCTTGCGCAGTTGCCGTCCGATAAATCCCCGCAAGCTCTTCCAAAGACTTATACTTCTTGTCTGTGGTATTATAGAACCAGCGTTCTCCAAGTACCACTGTTGTCTCAAAAGGCATATAGTAAGTGTGCCCCTGTGCCATAAAAAGCTTAGGGTCAGGATCGACCGGAAGATAAGGGTCGCCTAGCCTAAAGTCACTTGGAAAATAACGTATTGGGTAATAATTCTGCTGGTCTTTCGGCAAAACAATGTGTTTGTCCGTATTCTCAGGCGATCCGATGCTTCAGTTTATACCAATTTGACATCCAGGAACCTTTTTCTTGATTAAATTATAGATCTCCTGCGTGGGCCATCGATAATTCTCTTTTTCCCAGCCTCCATCCAGCCAAAGCTCAACGATATCCGTATACTTTTTGGTCATATCCACCAGCTCATTGAGCTGGTTCAACATATATTGATTATAGGCTGCATCTGCAGACCTGTCTTTAATATTGGGGTTCTGCTTTCGGTCCCATAAAGAATAATACAAGCCGAGTCGCATTCCCTGTTTGGTGCATTCTTTAGCCAGCTCCAGTACAACATTTGTTGCGTTCGAAGAGTTCGCTACATCATAATCCGTATACTTGCTATCCCATAAACAAAAACCCTCGTGGTGTTTCGTTACCAAAATCATGTACTTCATCCCCGCTTCCTTTGCTGTCGAAACCCATTGTTTAACCTCAATTGCTGATGGAGCATATGTGCTGGCGGGTTTAGATCCGTCTGTCCACTCCTGATCATGAAATGTATTCATGCCAAAATGAACGAACATGCCATATTTTCGGTCAATCTGCGCCCGCTGATATGCATTGGGCCGTACCGATGGAACAGGTACAATAGCCTTTGTTTGAGCACCGACATGTATACCTAAAACAGCGAGTGCCAAACTAAATAATATTTTTTTTCTCATGGTTACATTCTATTGGTTATTACAGCGTTTATTAATTTTATTTCTTTAGTCCGTATGGAATACCTCCGTCCTACCAGACCAAATCTCCCCTTTCTCCTGTGCGTCGGCCAAGGGTTGCTGACAAGGATCCGTTTCCTTCCACCAGCGCTGTGTCTCAGGATCGGAAGCCATTTTTTGCATATCAAGCTTGAAATTTTGTCCTGCATATTCAAAATAGCTGAAAAGAAAAAATTGACCATCTATCTCCTTCAAAAAAATAGAATAATTGCGGATATGACATGCCTTGATCTTTCGAAGTACTGTGGGCCAAACTTTGGCATGAAGCTTTTTATAATACGCTACTTTCTCGGCTTTCAATCCTGTTATGGATGCATAGCGAGTCACGGAGCGACTGCTCTCTGTAGACCGGAAGGCTGTTGTACAGAGTACGACCAAGACGATCACAAGGATGTAAGGATACAATTTAGGATACATAAGTTCTGCGTTATTGTATAATTATACGTAGTTGTATAGTACTACTAAATTACGCGCTTAGCAGGACGGAGAATACTGCTAGATTGCTCATTTCTCCCACTATATTAACAATTTTACACATGTTTACTTATTTTTAAGGCAAAATAGGCTATATTGCCTGTTCTTAATTTAAAAATAACCAAACACATGAAACCTGTTTTCGCCAAAATTTTGGAAGGTGCAGCTATCACCACTTTTGCGACCAAAGATGTGCAACGCCCATTCTTCTCAACCGAATTTCATTTTCATAGCGCCTGCCAGATGACCTATATTGTGGAAAGTGAGGGAAAGCGGATTATTGGCGACAATGTGAGTAACTTTGTTTCCGATGAACTTACTTTTGTAGGACCTGATCTGCCACATGTGTGGCACAATAACACTATAAATTGCGCAGGCTCTACCATTGCGGAGACAAAAACTTCCCGTTCTTTAGCCTTGTATATAGAACCTAAATTAATGATTAAACTTTTAGGGCATTTCTTTCAAACACACAAAGTCGAAACCTTCTTTTCAGTCTCCAAACGCGGTCTCCTATTCCGTGGCGCAACAAAGGAACAATTGAAGGTAAAGCTAAAAAAGATCGTACAGCTGGATTATGGCTTTGACAAAACTATTTTGTTACTAGAGATTATCGAATTGATGTTATCGACAGATGAATTTGATTACATTTCCAGCGCTGGATACACCCACAACTATAGCCCTATTGACAATAGCAAAATTGACAGCATCTTTAAATTCGTATTTAACAACTATACCGGAGAAATTCAATTGGATCAAGTTGCGCAGCTCGCTAATATGTCAAAACACTCCTTTTGCCGTTATTTCAAATCCCGTACGCAGAAAACCTTCGTCCAATTTGTCAATGAGGTTCGCATCAGTGAATCCTGTAGATTGATTGTCGAAAACAAGCATCAAATCACACACATTGCTTATGCCTGTGGCTTCAACAGCCTTTCAAACTTCAATAAAATTTTCAAATCAATTAAAGGGATCACGCCAAGCCAATATAAGTCCCAGATATGTTAGAAAAGCGTCAAAACAAAGTTGCACTAATCAAAATTGACACGACCAAGATCTACACTAGCAGGACCATTCAAAAGCTTTCCATTCATTCCGAACCGTGAACCATGACAAGGACAGTCCCAGGACATTTCGGATGGGTTCCAGCTTACTGTACACCCCATATGCGGACAGACTGAGTTTACAGCATGCAACTCCCCTTCCATATCCCGACAAATAGCCAGTTTTCTCTCCCTATAGTGAACAATTTTACCTTCCGCTGGCTGTAAGCTTTCGACCTCCTTCAGCGATTCAGCCGAAAATTTGTCCATGATAAAATGTTTTGCAGCATTGACACCTTCCGATAATACCTGCTGTGCGCTCGCAACAGGTTTGATGCGGCTTGGTGACAGCAGTTCAGCCAGCGGATTCTCCTTTCCTTCCAATAAGTCAGGGATCACAAGTGACGCCATTGATCCAAATGTCATTCCATTACCGCCATAACCGGTGGCTATATACACATTATTTTCATTTGGCATACTGCCGATAAAGGGTAAGCCATCGGCTGAATCATAATATTGCGACGACCAACTTGCAGTAAGTTCATCATAGTCGAAATGCTGATCAACCCAAAGTTTTAGGTCGGCAAAATGTTGCTCTGTTTGTTGGTCGTCGCCAGTTTTATGATCAAAACCACCCACGATAAGGTAATGTTCTTTATCAGATCGATGATACCTAAAATAGTGGTAGGGATCATACAGATCCGCAGCTTGTCCCAATGCTTCAGGTTCCCCATGAAGCTTTAACGTCAGGACGTAACTTCGATAAGGTGCCAGTAAAAAATTGAATCTGTTTTTGCCTGGTGGCACATGGGTAGCCCAAATGATATTCTTTGCCGTATAAACCTCTTTTCCACTCAGCTTCAATTTGACCCTTCCATCTTCATTGCTATAGGTTTCAATTCCTCGACCCGTCAGTATTTCGCCGCCCTCACGACGATAGGCTTCGATCATGCCCGCAATATATCTCATGGGATGAAATTGTGCTTGTCCCTCAATGCATATTGCTTTTTCGAAAGGTATATCAAAAGGTATGGTTTCGACATAATGGGTAGGCAATCCCAATTGCTGATGGGCCGCGTAAATTTGCTCAAGCTGCTCGTTCTGTCCAGATTCTGCGCTAAAGAGAAAAAAGTCACATGTCGAATACGCACACTGTATGGAATATTTGGAAATGTTATCTTTTATATAATCTAAGACCTCAAGCGTCGCATTCAGAAGCAGTTGAGCGGGATCCTTTCCAAAATTTTCAATAATCTCATTGTAAGAAGCGTCATAAAAGTTATTGATATGGGCGGTGGTTCCTCCGGTTGTGCCAAACCCTGGATTCTCCTTGTCCAACAGTAGGCATTTTATGCCTCTATTCTGAAGTTCCTTGGCCAATGTTACACCAGTTATACCCGCCCCCACAACAATGGTATGGAAATCTAAAATGGCAGGGTCAGTCGAAAAATTTTCAATGTCAACATCCTGCCAAAAGCTCTTGTTCGTTCCGTCACGCTTCATAGTCATTATATTAAATTCAAAGAATCAGTCTTTGCTTTATTGCAAATACAACACGTCCAAGATAAGAACCATGCTATTCCACTTTCGTTTTAGCGGTTAAATACGTAAAAAAAAGAAGAAGTACGTCTTCCTTTGCGCCCCCAAACCAATGTATAAAATAGGCTGTTCCTTCATGAAATAACGAAGTGCTTCATTGCACCTTTAACACGATATACATTATGAAAATAAATGCGAAGGATTACGTCAACTCCATTTTACCGAGTTGGGTAAAAAATAAGAAAATAATTATTACTGGCGGCACCACCGGGATTGGCCGGGCGACCGCCCTACTTTTAGCCGCGATGGGTAACGATATTTTAATTTGCGGCCATCATCAAAACCAGTTGGACGATACGCTCCGTGATTTTAATCAATTGGAATGCACAGGTAAGATGGAAGGGATTGTAGTAGATCTGGCGACCGAAGAAGGCATACACATGCTCTTCAGGACATTTGACGAACAATATGATCGTTTGGATATTCTCATCAATAATGCGGCTATAGCCTTTCAGTCGGTTAAGGACGGAAGTTATTCGGATCAGGCCTACCTCCTTCGCACGAATGTGCTGGCCTATTTGGCTTGTACCCAAGCCGCGTTGTTACGGATGGAACCCCGCGGAACAGGACATATCCTCAATGTCGGATCAATGAGTGCAGATGTACGCGAAGCGCAGAGTTCTGTCTATGTCTGCTCGAAAGGAGGTATTCAAGCATTTACAGAATCGTTACGGAAGGAAGCCAATCCCAAGGGTATCCAGGTGTCGCTTGTTGAACCTGGATAAGTTGGAACAGATATGCAACCTTTTTCACCGGAGGAGCAGCAGGAAAAAATTGATCATTTAGAAATGCTCTATGCCGAAGATATCGCGCGTACCATAGCTTATATCCTATCTCAACCACTACGCACTTCCATCGTGCATACACAGGTTAAACCTTTGAGACAAATCATATAAGTCATCTGCGATTTTATCAACAAGAAAACAAATCCACTTAGTTGAACGTCCTTAAAAAAATTTGTGTCATGAGAAAAAAGAAAAACTTGTTTGAACGATTCTCAAACTGGGCAACGCATGCCACCGGTAGTTCAGCCGCATTTATTATCGCAACTTCGACGGTGATCATCTGGGCCGTGAGCGGCCCCATATTCAATTATTCTGAAACCTGGCAACTGGTCATCAATACAGGTACGACCATTGTTACTTTTCTAATGGTATTTCTCATTCAAAAATCCCAAAACAAGGATTCCAAAGCAATCCACCTGAAACTCAATGAACTGATAGCGTCCCATGAAGGCACCAGCAACCGAATGGTCAATCTGGAAGACTTAAGTGAAGAGGAATTGGATCAGCTCGCTAAGTTTTATGCGCACGTGGCGAAGCTCGCTCTGGAAGAAAGGGATCTCACCTGCACACACTCTATAGATGCCGCAAAGGAAAACCATGATTATAAAGTAAAGGTTCAAAAAGAAAAACACAACCGCTCAGCAGACAAAAATCCGAACACGAGGGACTAGTATTCAGCTTATTGATGACAAAAAAAATCCCCTTCAAGGGGATTTTTTTTGTCATGCTGTAATCGCTAATTTTTAGGGCTGTCCACCGCCGCCCGCGGCCCCATAAATTTGTCCGTTCGCATAACTTGCGTCTGCCGCAGCCAATTGCACATAGATTGAAGCAAGTTCGGCGGGTTGCCCCGGACGTCCCATGGGGGTATCACCTCCGAAATTCACCAGCTTTTCCTGCGTAGCACCACCACTCACCTGTAGTGCAGTCCAAATTGGACCGGGAGCCACGCCATTGACCCGTATGCCTTTTGGACCAAGCTGCTTGGCCAATGACCGAATATAGTTGGTGGTCGCAGCTTTTGTCTGTGCGTAGTCATACAAATCTTCCGAGGGGTCTGCGGCCTGTACCGATGTTGTACCGATAATTACAGCTCCAGGTTTAAGATGAGGCAAGGCTGCCTTAATAAGCCAGAAAGGTGCATAAATATTGGTTTTCATCGTGGCATCAAATTCCGCAGTGGTGATATCCAATATCGATGGTTTTGTCTGCTGCCGCGCCGCGTTGCTGACCAAAATATCCAGACCGCCGAGTTGAAGTACGGCGTCCTCAATCAGCCGAATACAAAACTCTTCTTTACGGAGATCTCCCGGAATAGCGACTGCCTTTCGGCCCGCCGCTTTTATCAAAGCGATGACTTCCTTCGCATCTTTCTCTTCCTCGGGCAAATAGTTGATGGCAACGTCGGCCCCTTCTCGTGCGTAAGCGATAGCTGCTGCACGTCCCATTCCCGAATCGCCCCCGGTGATCAATGCTTTGCGCCCTTGGAGCCTTCCTGATCCTTTATAACTATCCTCGCCATGATCCGGCCGGGGCTCCATTTCACTGCAGAGTCCAGGCCAGGGTTGAGACTGGCTCTTGAACGGCGGTTTTGGGTATTCTTTAACCGGATTGACCGGTCTGTCTTGGGTTTGGCCCGTTGAGCGATCGGGACTTCCAATGATACTCAATGCCAAGATTCCAGAACCTATTTTACCGATAGCAGCTCTTCTTCCCATATTATCTGAATACTTCATAGCTTTTTTCGTTTTTGGAAAAGGCCCAATGAAATTGAGCCTCTTATATTTATTCTACAGATGTGTTTTTACAAAAAATGCACGTTAATCATGTCCTTCAGTTTTCACAATCTTGTTATAGATGCCCAATAGAAGGAACGGTGCAGCCCATTGGCCTACAAATAGGGCGTTTTTATCGTTCGACATGCATTTTAATGCGGCAGATACACCCATCGCCAGCAATGCTGCGCCTAAAAATACGGTGGATGGTAGTTTAGAAGTTTGATCTTCTATCTTTTTGGTGATTTCACCTTCGTTTCCTGTATTTAATGCCATAACTTAAATTTTTGATTTTTTAATAGTGTTCACGCTAGGTCTATTGTACACTTATTCAGCTTTTGAATTGAGATTTGTATCGGCCAGCGCGCTAAGATCTTCATCACATTTCTTTTCTTCACCCAGTGTTTCAAGTAGTAATTTTAAGGCATCCTTATGTGTTAACACTTTCGCAAAAGCCGCCAATGTGCCATACGTGGCAATTTCGTAATGCTCCACCTTTTGGGCGGCAGCAATAATTGCTGCATCGCGGACAGATCCAGCTTCTGTTTCTTTCATAAGGCTTTCCGCCTCTTCAAGTAGCCCCGCCATAGCTTCGCATTTTTCGGCTTTTGCTTTCACTCCGATAAGCTCAAAACATTGCTCTAGGCGATCCACATGTGTTTCCGTTTCTGCCAGATGTTTAGAAATAGCAGATTTTAATTGTTCTGAACTTGCATTTTTCTCCATCTTAGGAAGTGCTTTCGTCAGCGCTTTTTCTGCCCAATAAATATCCTTTAATCCATCCTCAAATAATTCGGCTAGATCCTTCGCTGCCCCCGCTTCGGCAGGTACTTTTTTTCCTTCTGAATTAGCGTTTGAAGTTGCTGTGTTACCTGATTTTGTGTTTGTTTTACTTTTTTCTGCTGTTGCTGTTGTTGTTGCCATAATACTAAGTTTTTATGCTCAAACGAGCGGTTCGTCAAATAAACAGCTCTCAAACTCTTTTCGTTCGCCAGAACTGTGTAAATCCTGCAAATCACGCATATACCACATTTTATAAGTAAAAACACGTTTTTCAAAAATTTAAATGATAGCGAACAACAACGCTATAATTAACGTACAAATCATATGACAATGCGTACTAACACAGTTAACGATCTGGCAACAACAGTGGTTCATCAACAAACGATTATAAATTAAACGCAGTATGAATAAAAAATGTACAGTTCAGGATGTCCGTCCAGGTATGGCCATCCTCGCTTTAGCGATTGTAGCGCAATCAGGCCCCCAAAATCTACCGAACGATATTCCGGAAGAGCATGAAGAAGAACTACCGGAAAATACACCGGATCAGGAACCCGAAATTGATCAGGAAGATTTGGAAACGGATGAAGAATTAGACTTCGCAGTTGATGCAGAAGAACCTGAAATACCCCGACAGGATGATTTCGGTTTCGATGAGGAAATTGGTTCAGCAGGTGAAGATGAATTTCCAGAAGAAGATGAAAGAGATGAAAACGAGGGTGCTAATGATGCGGAAGGGCTGCCTACGCAACCGGTGACAACACCTTCTGATTTAGATGCAACACCCCTATAACGTGGACAAAAAAACAGAAGAACCCCGCCCTTTTTCCAGTGTCGGGGTTCATTGCACCCTATCCTATCTCAATAACTTTTTCTGAAAACCAAAACGGACAAGTCCCGCCGTATTCTTCGAACCGGTTTTTTCAATTAATTGCTGCCGATGGCCCTCCACGGTCCTTTTGCTCAAAAAAATTTGATCAGCTATTTCCGCATTTGTATGTCCTTCCGCAATCAATTCCAATACAGACAGTTCGCGTTCAGAGATGTCGTATCGTGCCATTATTGCTGTACGATCAATATCCAACTGTGCATACTTTGATAAGTTTCGGATCAAATCAATACTTAATGCTGCACTGATATATTGTTGCCCACGTTTTACCTGCTGAATTCCGAATAAAATCTCTTCTACATTGGAATCTTTCGATAAATAGCCATCAGCGCCAAGATTTAAAACCTCCTGAACAATCTGGATATTGTCTTCCATAGATAAAACAATGATTTTTATGGCTGGATAATGTTTTTTTACTTCTTGTATAAACTGAATGCCATCCATTACCTCCATATGGATATCAGTCAGGATGATGTCCGGTTTGGCTCCCTTGAGAAATTCCAGGGCTTTTTGACCATTCTCCATCCCCGCAATTACAGTTATATCTTCTTGCGCCTCTAATATTAATTGGAAACCGGATCGTACTAACGTATGGTCATCTACCAAAAGCAACTGTGTCATAGCTATCTGTTTTCTTTCTTTCGTTTAGTGATTGATTTTTGAACGAAACAGCTTTCAAGCCAAAAATGTTTTAAAAAAATAGCTCTTGGCAAATGCATACATAACATCAACGGAAAGATTTTGACCGCCGCCGCATTCTTTTTTCTGGAAAGGCGTGAGAGATGTCTCTGCTAGAGCATATAAATAATTGAAGTCGCGCTATTCCTCCACGAGGGAATTAGTACGATATGTTTGCGTAAGCACCACAATTTTTGCTTTAAATACGCAAAATAGGCTCTTTTCAAACGCTACCTTCCTCGCCGCTGTTCACTTGAAAACACAACGAAAGAAGAACATATGTTTACATCCATCATTATTGGCATCGTCTTTATTTTCTTAGCATCCTATATCGTCATCAATTATAGAAGAAAGGGAAATAATACGCGAAACAGAAAAAATCGTTAACATTTAAATAATAGTATCATGAAAATCATTTTAAAAACCCTGGGAATATTACTAGCCACCCTCGCCTGTATAGTTGTCGTTCAGGCGCAAGACAGTAATCCCGCTCAGCCACAGTCTGGAGATCTGGACTTTGCCAGCAAAGCCACGGCCAGCAACAATTTCGAACTGCAGGCGGCAAGCATTGCTCTTGCTAAATCGCAAAACCCAACGATCAAACAATATGCACAGATGATCACTGATGACCATACCGCTGCAGGAAATGAACTATCGACCATTGTAAAAAATAAAAATTGGCAGCTGCGTACGAGTGACGATCAAAATTATAAAGCCATGATCGACCAACTCAATAAGGCCGACACAGCCAATTTTGACCGCGTTTACACTGATCTGATGTTTAAGAGCCATCGAGATGCAATTTCACTTTTCAAAGATGCAAGCGCAGGCACAGCAATTACAGATGCTGACCTGAAGAAATTTGCCACCGATAAAATTCCGGCGTTCGAAAAGCACCTTGATCAGCTTAAAAATTGGCAACCTTCAGATCCTTCGATAAGTGACATGCCCATTACACCAAATGCGCCATCCCCAGCAATCAAGAATAAGGTACCAAAACCGACATTAAAATAACAACATATTTTTTCCAATCATTCACTCCGGAGGACAAAGCCATTACGGCTCTGTCCTTCGCTATTTCTTACATCACATGGAACAGACATTCGACTACATACACGAACTCCTTAATAGACAAATGGCGCTACGTGCCAAAATTGAAGAAAGCCCTATTGCAGGCGAAATAAAAATGAGCTATGGACGGGATTTTTATCAGGAAGAAGTGCGCTCCACGGGGCTAGCGATGATTCGCGACGGCTGGGATATGGAGGGCGAACAACTGATCCTCGATTTTGTGCATGAACACTATCCAATGCGGGTTAAAGATGAACTTACCTGGATTAATAAAATGATGCATTACCTAGCGGCTGTTACCGACACCTTTATCGATAATCTACATGCCGAGGGCTACCGTTTTTTACAGGGAAATGTAGACATGCCCAATGAACACGCGATATTCTACCCAGTCCATGAACTAGATGCATTCGGAAAATTATCCCAAGAACTCGGAATGAATACCATCGTAGATCTGAAAATATCAAATCAATTAGAACAGTTGCAAGGTTGGATCTATTATCGTTCGGGAAGTAACTAATTTTGTTTAAGCCGAGGTAACTTTTGAATCATGAAATACGGCTTCGGCTTTAACTTGCTCAAGAAACTTACTCCTAAACCATTCAATCTGTTGCACGTTCTGTAAACCTACCTGAATTGATACAACATAGGCATCCGCCGTAATATCCTTTGTTAAAATTTTCATGGGCAGGCTTCTGTCGATCTCCTTAAAGCTAGTAATGGTATCTTCCAACCACTTTTTCCACTCTTCGATGCTGCGTGCCGTAACGATGGTCAACTGAAGATTCAGACGGATATCCGATTCTTCAAACGTCCAGTTGACCAGGCGACCGGAAAGGAGATCTCCATTTGGTATAATAACTTGGGCCCCTTGGTCTGTTAATAAGGTGCTCGATCGGATACCCACCTGCATGACCTGCCCTTTTTTATCAGCAAGTTCCACATAATCCCCCACTTTAAACGGACGTTCAAATACCAAAATCACACCTGAAACAAAATTGTTGATAATATTCTGCAGGCCTAAACCTATCCCCACACTTAATGCACCGACAATGACGGTCAGCTTGTCAACTCCCAACCCCAGAATACGTATTCCTATGAGGAAGCCAACAATAAAAATGACAACACGTACGAGTGGTAATAAGGCTGTTCGGCGCTGATTTTTTTTCGCGTCGGGCTGATCAAGAAGGTCTTTTAAATTTTTTTGTATCCAATTTGCTGTCCATATGACTGCAAATGCTAAAAGCACATCGCCATACGTATAATTAACACCACCAATGGTGTGGGTATTATTTAACAAGCGATCCCCAAGTCGACGAATTTCACTTGTGATATGCAAGGTGTTGGCCCAGATAATAATGACCAATATACCCGCAAATAGGCCAATAATACGACGGAGTGCGGCAAGTATCTTCTGCTTATCAAAGCGATTTATAAAACGGTCTTCTTTCGAATTTTCATAAGAGTTGAGTAAATCATGAGACAGCATGTCGCGGAATGCATGCAGGGAGAATGCTTGCAATAGCCCTACAGCTCCAGCGATACTGCATGTACGGGCCAGATTTAGAAAACCAAACAGATTAAATATAATGGCGGCCATACTGATAATTAGCAGTAACCATCGTGAAAAGGGGCGCAGATAATCAAAAGGTATTTTTCCGTCGACCTTCCGCCCGAGGTGCCAAAGCAGGCAAATACCCGATAAATTGATCAACATGACAATAATTCGCGACATCCAACCTGTATCCAGCACTAGATTGCTGGCAAGTACCAATAGATAATAAAAAAATACATACTGCATCATCTTCAGATGCTGATTGGATAACTCCGAGCGAATCAAAAGATATAGAAAGCCGAAAATAAGCAGATAGCTCAATTCGAGCACGATCACGGGGATTCTAAGGGAAGTCAGTGGCAGGAGAATAAGGAAAAAGACCGCAAACTTGAGGACAGGAATCCACCACGGTTGATTGCGATGTAAGGGCAATGTCTCTTCGGCCCCTATGGCACGTCTGCGCATCTGATAAAGCCAATAAAAATAAATAAAGCTCAGTAGGATAAGGAGGAAACGACCATCCCAGGCACTATCGTAGTAACGCTGCGATAGTCCATCCTGCTCCAGGTTCTTTTGTATTATACTTTTCCAGTGATACCAAAAGGTTCCTTCTTGCGCTGCCTGAGTCACATTCTGCTGCTGCTCGGCCTTGTCGCCAAGGTCTTGCATGTCCAACAGGAGCGATTCAATATCACGTTCTAGTGTTGCGGCACTATCTTGCACCGCCCGCCATGAGTTGGCCGTGGAGTCCTGGGGCACCGTTTGCTTGCGCAACACCGTAACTTTTCCCTGTAGATCATGCACAGCGGGTTTAACCAGGCTGATATACTGCTGTACTTGACTGGGCACGAGCCGACCATCATCCGGCCGCTGCCAGGCGACTCCTCGCTTTACACTGTCCAATCCAGTATAATAACGATCAACCTGCTCACGCCATTGTTCCAAAAAGTTTCTAGCCGAGGCCAGTGGATTACTCGGCAACGAATCAAGAATACTGACCGAATCCTTCGATCGCTCAACGGAATCGGCCTTTTGTGCGTGCACCGTATAAAAAAATAGGCTAAGCTGGATGACCAAGCTTAGCCTTAGCATGGCGCAAATTATTGGGCCCATAATCTTTTACGTTTTAAATTTGTCTTTATGTTTAATCGGGTTTAGCCGGAGAAGGCTGCCGCTGCAAAGAATCGGTGCTGTCCCGGCCAAGCGAGTCATTTATACCAACACCAACCTGCCCATCATCGGGTGTATTGGAGGAATCATAGCTACCGTTTGCCTGATTGCCTTTATTGCTGCTATTGCCGCATCCCCATAGTCCAAGGATTGCCAATATCAATAAACTAATTTTTTTCATATGTTTTGAGTTTAAGTATGAAATTATTCGAAAAGTGAACAGTGCAAAAAAAACAATGGTTCTCTTTAGTTCGCATTTAAGTAAAAATATCTCCCTATCGTAGAAGTACGCAACAGGTCAAACGTCGACAAACGCGTGTTCATGTTACTCAATGCTGCCTGTTCAATCCTCAGTTTTAGTTCGATCCAAATTGTCCAATGGTACAGCTTCCTGTGCGGTCCCAGCCTTATTTTTAGTCGTATCTTTTCCACGGCTACGGTGAATATTGTCTAATGGTAGACCATTCTGGTTGACTGTTGTATCTACTTTCTGTTCCTTTTCGCTACTTTTGGTTCTATTATCGCAAGATGTTGCTGCCACAGCTGCGAATGCGATGGCCAAATACAAATATTTAATCATAGTTTTTAACTTTTATTATTATTCGTTACCCCTTCCCCGTTTCGCTATGTGGAGCATCAACGGGCTTTGATTCAGGTGATCCTTTTTGACGTAGGAAAATGGTGAATACAACAATGGCCAAAACAGACAAAAATTCACTTTGCCAGTTCTGGAAAGTTTCAAACCAAAATTGAGGCATAATGAGGTACGTCCATGCGTCATCTACCGGTAAACCTTCAAGCCGCTGTTCGGTGTTGTGCTGTCTCCAGCTTCCATAAAAGTGCATAACCCAACTCCCCAAAAAAAGTAGCGCAAAGCAAATGAATAGCGATGAACTATATAATTTCAACAGCCAGCCACCTTTTCTAACAGGATAAGGGGTATTCGGGCCGGGCTGCGGTTCACGGTCTACCTCTACTTTTTCCCCTATTTTTTTTGATTCAGCAGAGCCCCATTGGCGTAATCCCACCGTCAGAATCACATACATCGCCATCTGCAGAAATTCACTCTCAAAATTTTCAAAAGTTGCGGATGTAAAATGTCCTGTGCCCAAATAATTAACGATATCCAGCGGTGCCTGATTGGCCTCCAGCAACTCTTCATTATGTACTTTCCAACCCGTAAAACATTGCATGCCTAGGGAAAAGACAAAAAGCGCTGCAAACACCAGGCTTAGGCCATTACGATAAAAAAAAGAATAATTTTTCTTGTTTTCCATAGCAAGATTTATTTTATTATTAAGTACATATAACTTCAATAAAAACTTAACTATTAAGTATTCATGCCTTTTCCTTGAGTATAAAACTTATTCGCCCATTCGGCTCCATCAAAGCCATATCCACTTCATCGAGGTGCTTACTATTTGTCTCTAACCGCAAGCTCGTCAGTAGATCAGTACGGCTTACCCCCAACCGGTCCATTTGATCCCATTGGATTTTACCGTTCTTGTATAAAACAGCGGGCTTACCTTTTACCATATTACCCAAATAGGGAAGCCTGGCCGATACCTGGGCTAGGATTTTATTGACAATAATCATCACGAAGCCGGCAAACACGGTTGACAGGAATGGCGAAGCGCCAACTATTCCCCGCGCTAATACCGCACCTAGCATAATAATGATGACGAAATCTACTCCAGACTTTCGGCCGAGAATTCGAATTCCGCCCAATCGAACCAAAAAAAGTGCGATGATAAACATCATAAACGCACGCGCCCCCATTTGTATCATCGTCAGGTCTTCACCAGAGCCAAAAAAACTGTCCATATTTTTATACCGTTTAGATCGTTGTTATACGCCCATCTTCATCATGAAGCAATGTGCTCTTTATTTATTTCAAAATAGCCTACTTTATCTCAGAACATCGGTAGGAGCCTTCCCTGTTCCCTCATTTTTCAAATTGAGTACTTTTACCTATTCAACAGGCGGATAATACGTTTTCATCGACAGTCAACAAACTACTGCATTTAATTGACTGTCTTTAAGAAAAGCAAACGATATGATTCATTTAGATAATCCACCTGAAGATTGTCTCGCCTTCTTTCAGGATACATTGCGGCTGCTCCAGGATAGCGGAGCTCAATTTATGGTGGGCGGTGGTTTAGCCATGTTTCACTACACGGGGATCATACGGCCTATTAAGGATATGGATATCTTTTGCAAAAGCAGCGAATACCCAAAAATTCTTAAACATCTTGCCGCTAATGGTTATGAGACCGAATTGACAGATGTGCGATGGCTCGCCAAGATTTACAAAGACCCCTATTTCATTGATATTATTTTCGATAGTGTTAATCACAATTGCACTGTTGAGCAGGATTGGTTTGACAGAGCACCTGAAGGTACTCTTTTTGATGCTGATGTACGTTATGTACCAGCAGAAGAGCTAGTATGGTGTAAGCTATATGTACAAAACAGAGAGCGGCATGACAGCGCTGATATTAACCATATTTGGCTAAAATATGGAAAAAGTTTGGACTGGAACCATTTACTAATGCGAATGGATCAACATTGGCACCTCTTGTTGGCTCAAATGCTCATCTTTCAGTTTACTTATCCGCATGACTATCGCGATATTCTCCCAAAAGACTTATTTGATGAGCTCATTAAACGCGCAGCGGATCAATATGAATTGCCTCCTTGTTTGGAGAAAGTTTGTCTGGGACCCTTGATAGATCAAACGCAATATGAAATTGATATTAAAGAATGGGATTATAAGTCATACACAATAAAAACTGTTTAATATGAACAAGAAGACAACCATAGCCGCATTGGGCGATATACATATGAATGCAAACCAGCACGGAAAATGGAAAACCAAATTTGAGGAGATTTCGGAAAAGGCTAAAGTCCTTTTACTTTGCGGTGATCTAACGGATACGGGGGATGAAGAAGAAGCAGAATTACTTGTTGCTGAACTCCAATCCATTAAGGTTCCAGTCATCGCCGTACTGGGAAATCACGACTATGAGAAAGGACGACAAAAGCAGATCCGCCAAATTTTGACAGACAGTAAAATTACGGTCTTGGATGGTGAAGCTATCGTGATCGAAAATATTGGTTTTGCTGGCGTAAAGGGCTTTGGCGGTGGTTTTGACCGTTATATGTTATCCATGTTTGGTGAAGATGCCATGAAAAGTTTTGTGCAGGAAGCTGTAAACGAATCGTTGCTTTTAGATCGAGCTTTGGCGCGCCTCGAACAAGAACATGCAGACATAAAAAAAGTTGCCTTAATGCATTACGCGCCCATTGCTGAAACCGTTTTAGGTGAGCCCGAGCAAATTTATCCTTTTTTAGGGTCAACGCATTTAATGGAACCTTTGCAACGGCGTAAAGTAAGTGCTGCCTTCCACGGGCATGCGCATGCCGGAAAATTCAAGGCCCTGTCCCCTTCTGGAATACCGATTTACAATGTGGCAGTGCCCGTTTTAATGGCCCAGCATGGAAGTGAAGCCGGCTTTGCATTCATTGATATTTAGCATTATTTTTTACTCGTCCGAAATTGCGTTATCTGATGCATTGGTTTTTCGTTTAACAATCTGCTTGAGTTGGGTATGAAGCGTGATAATATTCCCCACAAGTAGGCTTTCTTTCAATCCGGCACGAAAACGTTTTTTCATAATACGTTTGACAAGCTGTGGACTTACTTCGCCATTTTCCTGTACCTTTCCAAGCCAACGAAGCGATATAAATGCCAGAAGTGCGGCAATAAGGAATAGAAAATTCCATTCATGCAGATAGATCAGTTTGGCGATAGTCTGGAGGTTGGGACTTTTCCAGGAGATGCTAATCTGAAGCTCGCGAGTTGCAAAATAATCAACTAACAATCCTCCTAAAATAGGTCCCAAGGCTGTAAAAAACGAAGCGACCATATTTTTTACAGTGATATAGACAATTGCATCTGTCTTGGGAGCGAGTTTCAGGCCAATGTTTGTGAGGGCGAGATTAATGCCTCCAGTGGAGATTCCCGTCATGATATGCAGAAATAGGAGTAAAAGTAAATTGGGCAATGCACGCGAATAGATTCCGACAAATATCCATAATAAAATGCAACAAATGTAAATGGGTGCTGTAAGGTAGATAATACTTTTGTTACTATAACGATCCGAAAGGTTTCCCCATAAGCGTAGGCCCAGGACACTAGCTATCTGACTGAAAACAGTAAGCAGGATGACTATTTTCATCGAAAGCCCCAATGTTTTTAACATAAAGACCGTAAAAAAGGGTATCGCTAAATTAATCGCCAACAACCAAGCCGCATTGAAGATCAATAAATTTTTAAAATTTTTATTTTTAAGCGGCTGTAGCAACAAACTTCCCAAATGTCCCCCAGACATCTGTTGTTTGGGCTCTTTGGCCTGTACCAAAAAAAAGGCACCAACTGCTCCTATAGCCCCTGCGATTAAAAAGTATATGCCGTAGAGCTTTGGTAGTTGCATAACGGCATGATTGGTATAATAGTCAACTAACGCTGCGACAATGATGCTAACTGTAATATTCGTCAATTGCATGATGCCCGTGCGCTTGGAAAAATAAGTACCCAAACGTTCCTCAGGAACGAGGTCTTTAATCCAGGAATTCCAGCCTGCGCCACCTATCGCGCTGAGAAGGTAATGGATGAACATAAAACTGAGCAAGGTCGTAAAAGAGAAATCGACTTCCCGCCACATTAAAAGCCCAACCAGGACCAAAGGCATTTTTGCAAGAAATACAGCGAATACGGTTATTACTTTCCGATTCGGGTAAATCTGCATGACGAGAATGGTCAACAGCTGGGCAAGATTACATAAGGTTGGAAAGGCCGCCAACAGTCCCAGCTGAAAGTTACTTGCTCCCATCAACAAACCTGCTCCGACCAAAATAACACCGCTGCTCAAACAGACAACAACCTCTGAACATACACCGTCTATGATGACCATTCGGAGGCTTTTGTCAATATCTTGTGTTTCGAGATGATGTACCGGTCTGAGATCCATAGCCTTTTCTCATGTAACAGCTGCTCCAGGATGTTAGTTCCCTTAAAATGAATTAATGAGCTTAATACGTTCGGCGAAGTACTTCCAACATACAATTGGGTATTAGTCCATCCAACCAAGTCGTTACCACAGCCGTTCATTAAGCAAAGGTTAAAAGCGCGTTTCCTTCTGCGAAATTGAATCGCTAAAAACGGCGTTTTTCCATTGTTGAAATTAAAAATTGTTTATGACACACAAACCACGCGTATTAACATGGCATATCCATGGATCGTACTTGTATTATTTATCCCAAGGTGACTATATCTTATATATTCCATATACGCCCGAAAGAGGACCTCGCTATGGCGGACGGGGAACAACCTTCCCTTTTGGCGACAATGTGATTGAAGTTCCTGCCGGCGAAGTGCGTAATCTCGACCTAGATCTTATCCTTTTTCAATGCGATGAAAATTACTTGGAAGATCAATATCTGATCCTGTCTGAAGTGCAGCAACAGTTACCTCGTATCTATATTGAACACGACCCGCCATGGCAGCATCCCTGTGATGAAGTTCATCCAGTCACCAATCCAGCCGTTACACTGGTGCATGTGACACACTTCAACCAGTTAATGTGGAAGGCAAATATTCCGGATGTACGTGTCATCACACATGGTGTAGATACACACGATGTCGCTTACAATGGTCGATTGGAAAAAGGGATTGTCGTTATCAACAACCTTCCCTCCCGTGGACGCATGCTAGGTAGCGATATTTTCAAGTATGTACAAAAGCAGGTACCATTAGATCTCATCGGAATGGGTAACGAACCCTATGGGCTTCGTGAAGTGCTCCATCCGCGCCTACCCGAATTTATTAAAGACTATCGTTTCTTTTTCAATCCAATACGGTACACAAGTTTGGGCTTAGCAATCTGCGAAGCTATGATGGTGGGTCTTCCCATCGTTGGATTGGCTACCACAGAGCTTTCTACCATTATTGAAAATGAAAAAACAGGCTATATCGGCTTAGAGATCGAAGAGCTCATCGCTAAAATGAAAATGCTGCTGAATAATCCCCAACATGCACAGCAGCTCAGTGTAAACGCACAGCAGAAAGCAAAAGAGCTTTTCGACATAGTTCGATTTGGACAACAATGGGAGAATTTAATTAATGAAAAAATTCATCAATATATACTATCATGAAAAAAAGAATAGCTTTTATTAGTGATCATGCCTCACCCTTAGCGACCCTCGGAGGTAAAGACAGCGGCGGCCAAAACGTTTATGTTGCCGAGGTTGCCATGCAGCTCGCTTTGATGGGCAATCAAATAGACATCTATACGCGATGTGAGCATCCAAGCCGAGAAGGGGTCGTCCTCTGGAAACCAAATATAAGGGTCATTCATATTGTCGCAGGCCCCAAAGATATACTCCCAAAGGAAGAGCTTTATGGACATATCGATGAATTTACCGCCCATACAATCGAATTTATGACCGCTAACCAGCTGAGCTACCAGTTGGTACATGCGCATTTTTGGCTGTCGGGTATGGTGGCCATGGAAATCAAGAAACAACTGCATATCCCCTTTGTTATTACTTTTCATGCCCTAGGTGCGGTGCGCCGCTTACACCAGGGGGGCTCAGACAAATTTCCGAAAATTCGTGAAAAAATTGAGAAAGATATCATTTGGGCAGCCGAACGCGTCATTGCCGAATGCCCAAACGATCTGAAGGACTTGATTCAACATTATCAGGCGCCACAGGATAAAATAGAAATTATTCCCTGTGGTTTTAATCCGGCTGATTTTCATCCAACAGACCGCACCGAAGCAAAGGAAAAGCTTGGACTTGATTCCGCGTACACCTACATTTTGCAACTTGGTCGCATGGTGAAACGAAAGGGAATAGACAATGTGATCGAAGCCTTTTCCCATGCGCACCATGCGCTGCCCGAATTGCGGCTATTGGTCGTTGGTGGAAATCTGGCGACAGCGGAAGACCGCGCAGAATTTGATCGTCTGCATCATCTGTGTATCGAGTTAAAAGTGGAAGATAAGGTCATTTTCACGGGACAACAGCGTCGTGATCTGCTTAGGTACTATTATGCTGCAAGTGAGCTTTTTATCACCACGCCGTGGTATGAACCATTCGGGATTACTCCGCTGGAATCCATGGCCTGTGGTACGCCCGTAATTGGTGCCGATGTGGGCGGTATATCGTTTACGGTAAGGCATGAAGAAACCGGCCTTTTGGTAGCGGCACAACAGCCACAACAATTGTCTGCTGCGATTGTTGACCTGATAAATAACGACCGTAAACGATTGAAATTTTCTGTTAATTCTCTACGCCATGTTAAATCCTTTACGTGGAAAGTGGTCAGCGAAAGTATTGCGCAGCTTTATGCACAATGTTTGCCTCAGGATGCTGAAAAAGAAACAATTACGCAGATCAGGCAAAGCTTTTTGGGTTCCTCAAAGACTTTCGAAAAAGCGGCAGAATCTTTGGCGCTTGGCATAGCCAGGCTGTCGTCCAAAATGGTCTCTGTATTGCATGAAGGTAAAAAAATCATGATCTGCGGCAATGGTGGTAGTGCCGCGGAGAGCCAGCATTTCGCTGCCGAGCTCGTGGGTCGATTTGAAATACCACAGCGTCCCGGCTATCCGGTGATCTCGCTTAACGCTGATGTGGCGGTTCTCACCGCATGGGCAAACGACTTTGGCTACGAAAGCGTATTTGCAAGACAGGTACAGGCACTTGGGCAACCAGGAGATATGCTGATCTGTTTAAGTACAAGTGGCAACTCGCCCAATATCCTAAACGCATTGAAAGAAGCCAGTAAAGCTGGGGTGATTTGTGCAAATTTGCTGGGAAAAGATGGTGGCGAGGCCACGCAATTCGGAGATCATAATCTCATAGTTCCTTCCGATCACACGGCCCGTATTCAGGAAGTACAGCTACATATTATTCACCAGCTCTGCGCACTGGTGGAACAGCGGATGGCAAATCTGAGTAGGAAAAATGAACACTTCGTTATACATAATAAATTGATCGCATCATGATGGAGAGCGCTGTATTTCTGGATAAGGATGGAACGCTGATTAAGGATGTTCCCTACAACGTTGATCCCGCACGCATCGTTTGTTATTCCGACATTTTTGAGCCTCTAAGAGGGTTACAAAAAAGGGGCTATAAGCTCATTGTTATCAGCAATCAGTCGGGTATTGCCCGACGTTATTTTACAGCTGAAGATTTGGATATCGCTTTTTCAGCATTGCACGAACTACTCCGCTACGAGCACATCCAATTAGACGGTATCTACTATTGTCCACATGGCGATGTCATGGACGAACCGCAATGCTCCTGCCGTAAGCCTTTACCCGGAATGCTCTATCGGGCTGCCAAGGAGCTGAACATAGATTTAAAAAAATCCTGGATGATCGGCGATATCCTAAGTGATGTCGGCGCCGGCCGTGCGGCAGGCTGCAGGACCATATTGGTAGACCGAAGCCAGGAAGAAAGGAAACAGGAGCGAATTTCTGATCCTAAATATACACCAGATTTCATCGTAGATGATTTTTACGGATTGGCGCAACTTATCAACTCAGAAAAAGTAGATTATGAAAGATATAGCATTAAATAAACTTGTCGAAAATGGTTTTGACAATCCAAGCGTCCTTGTTTTGGGAGACTGTATGCTGGATATTTATCTAGATGGGGAATGCAAGCGGCTTGCTCCCGATGTCGCCGTACCCGTGCTCGATGTCCAATCCGTAGAACATTGCCTTGGCGGAGCCGGGAATGTGATCACGAACCTCAGCAATATGGGGGCCGTCGTGTCGGTCGTTAGTCTGTTGGGCGACGATAGCAGTGGACAGACAATAGCACGCAGTGTGCAGCGACAGGGAATTGACACGGGTGGCCTGCTCTATAATAAAAATTGTCAGACACTAACAAAAACACGATTACGTAGAGATGGACACTGTCTGCTTCGTTATGATATTGGTCAGAAGTATCATTTTAGTGCAGCGCTGGCCAACCAATATCTGACAGCGGTAAAAAAAGCCCTTCAACATGTCGACATTGTTTTTATTGCAGATTATGGAAAAGGTAACATCACGGATGAGCTCATTGTGCTGCTCGCCGAAGAACAGCAGGTTGAGCCCAAAATTATTGCCTTAGACAGCAAAGATTACGACAAGTATGCATGCCTAAATCCCGACTTAATTAAGCCCAATTATGACGAAGCAAGAAAAATCCTGAGCCAGGAAGAAGAGGACGACCGCCTAACAC
Organism: Sphingobacterium sp. UBA865; assembly: GCF_002295765.1. Lineage (NCBI taxonomy): Bacteria > Pseudomonadati > Bacteroidota > Sphingobacteriia > Sphingobacteriales > Sphingobacteriaceae > Sphingobacterium > Sphingobacterium sp. UBA865. The sequence goes on from NZ_DBGB01000023.1 coordinate 88,013, forward strand.
AAGCATCGAAATGGCCCGAAAGCCTAGCTGCCTTGTCTCAGGCGAACTGGGTGGCACTTACCCTTGATAAGGATGGTGTTATCCTCTTTAAAAAAGGTGGTTCAGCAAAGCACTACCGGGTTCCTGCTTTAAAAGAAGGTAATTTCTCCGGCGCTGGCGACACCTTTCTGACCGTGCTTTGCTTGGCTTACTATAATAAACTTGATGCGGATATTGCGATAGCACTGAGTATAAAGGCAGCACAGATCGGTATACAAAAAAATGGTACAGCACATTGTAGCTGCACGGAATTAGCCCAGCGCCTTACGAACAAAGATGATAAATTAATTACCGACCTGAATCATCTTGAAGCACTATGCGATGGACTTCGGAAAGAAAATAAACTCGTATTCACCAACGGTTGTTTCGATATTTTCCATGCCGGCCATGCCCATTACCTCGGTGCAGCTAAGGCACAGGGTGATATTTTGATTGTCGGCATCAATACAGACGAGAGCATCAGACGTTTAAAAGGAGCAACAAGACCTGTCAATTCGCTTGACGATCGAATTGAAGTATTGCGGGCGCTTGGAGCTGTAGATTATATTGTACCGTTTGGTGATGAATTATCGGACAACCCTATCCCGATCATCGAAAAGGTTAAACCGCATATCTTTGTAAAAGGTGAAGCATACCAAAATAAAGAACTGGCCGAACAAGGGCTACTGCAAATACTAGGGACACAACTCGTATTTATTCCGCATGTCCATCAGCAGTCGACTACTAAAATCATTCAGCGGGTGCAGGAAAAGGACAATCAACTGTTAAAGAAAATCAGCTAAAATGGGGACTTGGAAAGATTGTAAAAACATGTTGATCATTCGCTTAGACAATATGGGCGATCTGATCATGAGTAATGCAGCGCTTCAGGAAATTAAATCAGCGAATGGAAATTGTAAAATCACATTACTTGCGTCAGAAATGGCTGTTCCCATTATCCCCTACCTAGGCACTGTCGATGACTATATACAATACGATGCCCCTTGGATGAAATTGAGCTCGCATGACACGGTTGCTTCGACTGAAGCATTGATTGCTGCAATCAAAAAGCGGGAGTTTGATAGCTGTATTATTTTCAATGTATACAGCCAAAATCCAATGGCTTCGATCATGTTGGCATATCTAGCGGAAATCCCCCTGCGAGCGGCTTATATGCGCGAGAATCCCTATACGTTGCTTACCCATTGGATACCAGACAAAGAACCCCTGTTTGAGATACAGCACCAAATAGCACGTGATCTCGAACTGGTCAGACTACTTGGCATCAGCCGGTCGATCAATCGATTACCGAGCCTAATTGTACCCCGAGGTCAATTATCGAATTTAATTCCTTTACGTGGGGGGAAACAGATTATTGTCAATTGTGATGTTTCGGAGCAAAAAAGACGAATTCCCCGTGCTGTCGCACAACAATTGACGCGGCAGCTACTTGATTCAGCATTTCAGGTCATACTTGTTGGCAAGGAATACAACGATTACCTGAGATCATGTTTTTCAGAACTCGTAAGGGAAAATCTGATTAACCTTATTGGAAAGACGACAATTGATGATCTCCTACTCCTCGTAGCACATGCAGATGCTGTGCTCACGGTCAACACGGGCGTTGCTCATATTGCCTGCGCGCTGCAAAAACCAACGTTGGTCCTTTACGCTCAGACAAACCCGCAGCATATCCCATGGTCGCAGGATACTGACTTTATCCTTTACCCCGTCGACCCTGCTCTGCGCTCCAAAAATACGATTAACAGCTTTGTCGATAAGCAGAATGGATCATCTAGAATGACACCGTTAAGTGTTGAAAATATCATGGATAAATTGAATTCATTACTTAAGCATTCCTCCCAAAAACAGACAGCGCCGGAAGGACCCGTCTGATCTCGCGCACAATATGCTCTATGGCGATAGGTTTGGTCAGATCAAAAGTGGTATGCAGTGCTGTGTTGAGTGGCCCCCAACGCTCGGGCTCACCATCTAGACTCATGACCACACTTTTTGCTTCTAAGGCAGCGGCAATATGGGATATTCCTGTGCAGTTGCATACAAGTAAAGTCGATTCCTTCAAAAGACAGCCAAGCGTACCCAAATCAAGTCTGGAACAGAGGTTAAGCACAGGTCCTTCAAGTAAGCGCTGCAGTTCATTGACCAAAGATTCTTCAGCACTTACCCCAGTCAGGATAATCTGATATCCCATTTGCTGCATTAAGGTCGCAAGAAATCCGAAGTTTTCAATAGGCCAGCGTCGTTTGGCGTCCCGACTGCCCACATGGATAATAACGAAAGGATAGTTTATTTCAGCTTTTATTTTCCTATAGGCCTCCCAATCCTCGGGAAATAAGGGGAAATACATTGTACGATTTGGAATTTTTAAACCTAGAAATTCCATAAGAGCTAGGTGCCTGTTCACCTCGTGAAGCTTTCCTGGATAAGTCATCCAGTCGGGGTTGTCAATTGAAGCTATTGGTTGAAATCCTACCAGTCGCTTTGCCGCAAAATTCTGTAAAAAATCATTCACCACAGTTCCATCTCCCTGCATCTGAATCAGAAGGTCAAATTTTTCCGCTTGCATCTGCTTGACGAATCGTTCAAGATTGTCGGGATTATATGCAATTTCGGGAAGCTGCGGATGCCCGGGAAAATCCACATATTCATCGATGCAATCAAAGCGTTCCATCAATGTACGCATATGGGGCAAGCCGATAAAGTAGAGCTTGGCATTGGGATAATGCGACTTCAATGCCCTGACGGCGGGAATGGAACACAGGAGATCGCCCAGCTGAAGAGCCCGAAAAATAGCTATCTTAAACATACCATCGATTTTAAGGATAGACAACCCCCAAAGAAATACGGTTTGATTTATTCCTTTTTATCAATCAAAACGCTTTTCCTACGCTAAATCATATTATTTCAAACCTTCGCAGATTTACATCCGTTCTCTTGAAGTATAGAAAGAACGTAAATAAAATTAGTGATATGGAGAATTTAAAGAATAAGCGGATAGCGATATTGGTCGCGGATGGATTTGAAGAAATTGAACTGACTAGCCCAAAGGAAGCCTTGGAAAATGCAGGCGCCAAAACAGACATTATATCACCGGCTGAAGGAACAGTGCGGGCAAAAAATGGAGATGAATGGTCAAATGACTATCCTGTCGATGTTGCTCTGCAGGAGGCAGAAGAGAATCGATATGACGGATTGCTGCTACCAGGCGGGGTCATCAATCCTGATAAATTGAGGACGAATAAAACGGCTATTGCATTGATCAATGCTTTCTGGGAACGGGATAAACCGATCGCAGCCATTTGCCATGGACCTCAATTACTGATTAACGCGGATCTGGTGCGTGATAAAAAAATAACGTCCGTTGAAGCCATTCAAATGGACCTGATTAATGCAGGCGCATTATGGGAAGACAGCGAAGTGGTGATTGACGACAAACTTATTACAAGTCGTACGCCCGACGATCTGCCCGCTTTTAATAAAGCCATCATTAAAGCGTTTGCGACAGAAAAAAAGAACTAAGCGTAGTAGTACAGTTTCAATAACGTATAAAATCGGCCAACCTTTAGATCTTGTAACATGTTCAGCATATAAATAACACATAAAACAGTATATTATGAATACAACAAAAAGTTCAAGCCATACGACTGCCAAAGGGCAATCGCAAAGCAGCAACGCTAACAAAGAAAAAAAATCAGCGACAACAACAGGAAAAAGTGCTTCAGCGTCTAAAGGATCGCAAAACGGAAGTTCTGATAAAACCAAAGCTGAACTCTTGGAAATGGCAAAGAAAATGGAGATAACCGGGCGTCACGATATGACGAAAGATGAACTTGCTAAAGCCATTGAGAAGCAGGGCAAAAAATAGAAATGTCATTCACGGACAAGTGCTGATTAGTCCTGAAAATAGATACAGATTTTCAGCTAGAAACTAAGCTTAACAGAAAGACCCGCAATTTTAAATGCGGGTCTTTCTTATTTCTTCCTTTCTTTTGGCCTATCTGTAGGATCATTGGGCATCTCGTTCAACTGATCCACCTGCGGGTCTACTCCGGCCTCGGCATCGCCCTGATCCTTATCGCCTACATCTCGCAGTGTCTCTCCATTTACACCTAACTTGACCTTTTTCTTTTTTTCCATTTCGGTTCCGACGACGCGGTTTTCATTTTTTGTTGCCATATTCCTCTATTTTTTGTTTTTATTGTTTAATCAATGTAAGAGCATGTGATGAAAACCGAAGCTGACAAGACCAGCTGTATTTTTTGTATTCGTTTTCTCGATCAGTTTCTGTCGGTGCCCTTCCACCGTACGTTTGCTCAAAAAAATACGCTCTGCAATTTCGCCGTTGGTGTATCCCTGTGCGATGAGTTCCAATACATGCAATTCGCGTTCTGAAATATCATATTTTAACAAAACACGATTTAGGTCTGGAGCCCTGTCCGCAAAGTTTTTATAATCGTTAAGGCAGGAAACACTTAAGGAACCACTGATATATTTTTCTCCTTTGGCAACCTGCCGTATACCAAAAAGTACCTCATCACAACTACTATCTTTCACTAAATAGCCATCTGCTCCTGCACGCAATACATCTGCGGCAATGTGTTTGTCATTTTCCATCGTCAAGGCAAGGATTTTTATATCGGGGTATTTCTGTTTAACGAAATCAATGAGAGCTATCCCGCCCATTTCACCCATATTAATATCCGTAAGGATCATATCTGGTCGCTGATCGACATTCAACACATCCAAAGCTGCTTCAGCACTTTCAACATCAGCCAAAACAGTAATGTCATCTTGCGTTTCTAAAATCAGCCGAAAACCACTTCTAACCAAATGATGGTCGTCAACAAGCACTATCTGAATCATAGCTATCTGTTTAATGAACTTATGTACTTCTAGGAACAGCACCCAATTGTAAAAAGTTTTTTACAATTGAATTTATCTAAAAAATAAAGAAAATAAGATTGATTTTCTTTTTCTATCATAATAGCAAATATAGAAAGCGAAACGCTTTTGACCTGAGCTTTGTTCTCCTACTAAGTGCATGCAGGTGGCATGCCATCATTAAACGATAGATAATATGAAAAACTCAACAAAATTAATTGCCGTCAGTCTATTATGCTTAGCAGCCTATGGATGTAACGGCGCTAAAACTGATGATCAAGAATCACAGGAACTGATGCGTGATTCCGTTCCCAACGATACCACGACGATACAATATCGCGACACCACATCTTCCGAATCCCGTGGAGAAATCCCGCCGACACCACAGCCGGATACAACGACAAAAAAATAAAACGAATGTAACTTGGCTAATGTTCTTGGCTTGATAATAGCATAATTATGAAGTCCTCCCGTCGTGAGATGGCTGGAGATTAGATTTATTGTAGAGAGCTAGACAATGTAAACATTGTCTAGCTTTTTTATTTGGGCACTATTCGAAGGTCAGATTGATTTTCGAAAATCCCAATCCCTGTAAGAGCGGTTTAAAAACGGTGGTTGCATTGGCCTTGGTCTGCTGCAGGATATCCGATTTCTTTACATCATCAGCAACAGCTTTTTCCGCAGCTTTATAAGCTTCATCCACGAGCTCTGCTTCGCGCAAGAAAGCCATTTTCGTATCATAGACTTTGGACGCGTCGTGGTCGATCTTGATGTAACAAATTTCTGGAGCCGGCAATTTGATGGAGACCGAATCCCCCAAAACCGTGATATCTTCCGGACTAAGTTTCGTCAAATTCACACAGCCTACAGCATCTGCTTTCACGATGAGTAATACACTTGCATCCGGTAAAAAAGTATTCACGTTTTTGTGCTCTACAACATCACTGTAACGGTATTTGACCAATTCCAGTTTTCCCATGGCTTCAATACGGTCCACCAACAGCTGATGTTTACTTTCCACTGTCGGTCCGCTGTTATATTTATGATACACAAACCAGGCGCCAACTGCCAAAATGGCTACGATAATTAAAAATTTTAAAAATTTTCCCATAAACTATACTATACAAATTAAAGACCAAGCTGCTTTTTTAGACATTTAACCTGAAAATATTACCTCAATATTATTCTTCAGGGTCACTAAATGGGCATACTTGAAAATTATACCTTTTGATAGACAATTGTTTAGTTAAAAAGTTTAAAAAACATTTGGAACATATGAGCTATAATACTACTTTTGTGACATCAAAATCACGGTAGGTATAGCTCAGTTGGTTAGAGCACTAGATTGTGGTTCTAGGGGTCGTCGGTTCGAGCCCGATTACTTACCCAAAAGGCAGATCAAATGATCTGCCTTTTTTGTTTCTAGTCCCGTCTGTTTGCTCCCGTCTGTTAGCGCCACATAAACCCGCCAATACGGAAAAAGCGGAGCAACTTGTTGATCACGGTTAAAGCAGGTTTTTTAATCTTCCATTTTAATCCATCGAATCCTGTGGGAGCCGCATTGAAATCTTTCACTGTCGCCGCCCCTGTTTTCATATGGATCGGCGCTTCATCCCTTCGAAGTTTCTCCACCACCAGGATGCTATCGTAGTAGTGTAGAGACCCTACCGAACGCGTAAATCCGTTGACCTTCAATCCACGTTGCTCAGAATGGTAAGCATTGATGTAATCAATAAAATTTTTACTATACTCTATAAAAGTACCATTCCTTTTATGGCCACCACCATAAAATACCTGATAAGATGTATGTAAATCTTCACAAAGGTATACGCCATTGTCTTTCACATGATCAAAAAGCTCCTCAAATGTCACAATCTGTTGTTTCATCGTATGGCCACCATCATCAATCAATATATCGATCGGCGGAATAGACTCTTTTACCTGACGCAGAAACTTTCGGTCGGACTGCGAACCAATAAAGATCTCGACATTTTCTTCTTCGAGTTCCTTACAGTGCGGATTGATGTCAATACCATATATTTTAGCACGATCGCCAAAATAGTTCTTCCACATCTGCAGACTTCCACCCTGAAAAACCCCAACTTCCAACACCACGATCTCTTTGCCTTTGAAACGACTAAAATGTCTGTCGTATATATCGAAATAATGCATCCATTTATTGATTAGCTTCGCATTATTATTTCGGAAATAAGTTTCTAACTCGTTCATGTCCTTCGGTCTATTTTAAGGGGTTCTGGTTTTTTATGTGTTGAATTTATTGAAATATAACGAAATAAGCAACGATATATTTTTCTCCAGTCTAATTTTAAAATTCAATTTTAAAACATTCAAATAATTTTCCTACATTTACATAACTAGTTATATAATTACTTATAATACGATGGAATTATTTGAAAAAACAGGAAAAATAGCCTTAGGTAGCAGATTGCGTTACATGGCTTCCAACATCACAGAAGAAGCCGCCCGGATACACGAGCTTTATCAGATTGAATTTGCACCCAAATGGTTTCCCGTATTCTTTATTTTATCGGAAGGTGATTCCAAGACAATTACTGATATAGCAACAGAGATTGGCCACTCCCAGCCGTCGGTCACTAAAATCGTTAAAGAAATGATCGAAGCGGGCCTACTTGAAGATAACCTTCGCTCTATGGATAAACGGAGAAATATGGTTGGATTGAGTAATAAAGGAAAAATGCTATGGGAAAGAATGAAAATTCAATGTATCGATATCGATCGTGCCATTGATGGGATTATCCAGGAAGCTACGCACAATCTATGGGAAGCTTTAGCGGAATGGGAATTTCTCCTTGAACAAAAATCCTTATTGAAACGGGTGCAAGAGCAAAAGAAAATGCGTGAAAGTAAGGATATCAACATTGTACCGTACAATCCAGCCTACCGCTTAGCATTTAAGTCCTTGAATGAGGAATGGATTTCCACCTATTTTGAATTGGAAGAGGCGGACCATAAAGCACTTGACAACCCTGAGGAGTATATTTTGGCAAAAGGCGGCAAAATTATGGTTGCTCTTTATAATGACAAGCCCGTAGGTGTATGTTCACTTATCAAAATGAATCATCCCGATTTTGACTATGAATTGGCAAAAATGGTGGTTTCTCCAACAGTGCAGGGCAAAAATATAGGCTATCTTTTGGGAAAAGCAATTATTGAAGAAGCAAAGACTCTAGGGGCTTCAAAACTGTTTCTCGAGAGCAACACCATTTTAAAACCTGCGATCAATCTCTATCACAAGTTAGGTTTTCAAAAAATCAATGGCTTTCCAAGTACTTATCAACGCTGTAATATCCAGATGGAACTGGATTTAAAAAAATAACCCTGCGCAGTAGAAACATACACTGGAATAGTCAACTCAGATAAGCGAATGAATGCTTCCTTTTTTTGGGGAAGCATTTTTGTTTAATTAATTTTCAAATAAAAGGTGATACTTTTCGCTAAATTGGTACATGTCTATAAATGATATTGCTATGCAACAATTGATCAATTCAAATCGAACAATAGACCGGCAGGTGCTCTTTATGAACTTGTATAAAAGTACATTTCCTATCGTGGCTAAGTATATCAGTCGCATGGGCGGTAATTTAGATGAAGCCAAAGATGTATTTCAGGACGCTTTACTGGTGTATTATGAAAAGATACATTTAAAAGAAACACCACTAAACAACGCTATTGGTTATTTGGTCGGAACAGCCAAAAATCTATGGCTTAAACGGTATGGTCAATCCAGCCCAAACCTCTCCCTAGATCAAGTGGATATTGCTTTGACAACCGAAGAGTCTCCTTCTAGCGCAAGGCTGTTTCGCTTTTTGGAGATTGCCGGGCGCAAATGTTTAGAACTTTTGAAAAGCTTCTATTATGATCAAATGTCCCTGCAAGAAATTGCAGATGAATATGGCTATTCGGGCGTAAGGAGCGCCACTGTACAGAAATTCAAATGCCTGGAGAAAGTTAGAGAATCCGTTAAAGAAAAATCCCTGGTTTATGATGACTTCATGGAATGAGACCCAGCAGATAGAAGCATATATCTTTGGAATGGCTGAACCAGAAGAAGCGTTGCTTTTTGAAGCGCAATTGGTATTGGACGAAGAATTGGCAGACAAGGTTATTGCGCAACAAAAAGCTTATGAAGCTATTCAGCAATTTGGGCGCAAACAATTAAAAACTGAAATTGAAGCCATAACGCAAGCATTATTTACATATCCTGAACATGTCTCTTTTAGAAAAAAAATACTAAAGTTATTTCGCAAATCCTAAATTCTTAACATCATGACGATTGACAAAAATGAGTTCCGCAAATTTGCGGTAGGGCACTGCTATGTCCAAAAAGATCTGGTGGATCATTACATTTCCGGTATCGAGCAATCCCGCATGCCGCTTGCCATGACTCCATATATCACCGAAGAACGCGAATTGCGCGTATCACAGATGGACGTATTTTCCAGATTGATGATTGACCGTATTATCTTTATGGGTGCTGCCGTAGAATCCAACATCGCCAATATCGTACAAGCCCAGCTGCTATTTCTTCAATCTGTTGATCCCAAAAAAGATATACAACTGTATATCAACTCTCCTGGCGGCGAAGTTTATGCTGGATTAGGTATTTATGATACGATGCAATTGATCAGTCCTGATGTTGCAACAATCTGCACCGGTATGGCACTCTCTTTTGGCGCGATATTACTCTGTGGCGGCGCCGCCGGCAAGCGTAGCGCCCTGCAGCACGCACGGGTGATGTTGCATCAACCGCTGGGCGGTGTTCAAGGGCAGGCATCTGACATTGAAATTACAGCCAATCAAGTGTTGAAAATAAAGAAGGAGCTGTACGATATTATTGCCAAACATAGTGGACAAAGCTATCAACGTGTACATGATGTTAGCGACCGGGATCACTGGATGGTTGCTTCAGAAGCAAAAGAATTTGGAATTATTGACGACGTACTGACCTAGCGATGATCATTAAATTTATGAACAATTTCAAACGGACTATTGACAGACTATTGTCAATAGTCCGTTTAATTTTGTTATCAATAAATTTAGATCATCATGAAATTAACATCCATTCGACTGATTGCAAATGACATCCAGCAATCCGTCACATTCTATGAAGAAATCCTGGGCCTCACCGCGCAATGGTTTACACCAGATTTCGCTGAAGTTTCCACCAGTTCGATTACCATAGCTATTGGAAGTACGCGTACGATGCAAATGTTTAGCGACAGCCCCACTGTCTTTGGCAACACGGCCCCCATTATTATTGAATTTTTAGTGGAAAATGTAGATCATGAATATATTCGGATCAAAAATAGTGCTTCAAAAATCGTTCAGGAGCCGACAACAATGCCTTGGGGCAATCGCTCATTGCTTTTTTGTGACCCCGATGGTAACCTGCTTAACTTTTTCACGCCACTGAGCCCTGAGGCCATCAAGAAATTTGGTTTAGACGCTACTAACTAGTCTGCTCATCTGACAAGATACTAACATCGAATATAGTATCTTGTCTTCATTAATTGACATTTAACAGCTATTCAGCTCATGTCCCTCATTAAAGATATATATACATGGGAATTCTATCAGTTTATTGCTGATCAGTTCCACCTCGTTGATAACAATTTTAACAGAGAACAGTTTATCAAACGTGTTTTTGCAGGCAGTTTTCATGAAATGGAATGGAAACAGCGCACAAAACATAGCACAGCGGTCTTGCATGAATTTATGCCGAACTCCTTTCCTGAAGCAGCGGCCTTACTAAGACAAGTTGTGGGACATCTCCTAAAAACGAAGCATCCGGGAGGACTTGAATATGTTATTTTTCCAGACTATATCGAAACTTACGGCATCGAAGATTTTGAAACAGCTGTACAGTCATTTGAAATCGTCACGAGATTTATCAGCTGCGAATTTGCCGTTCGCCCATTTATTATCAACTATGGATCTCGAATGATCGCGGAAATGGAAAGGTGGTCCAAAAGTCCACATGCTCAGGTACGACGCCTTGCAAGCGAAGGATCTCGACCTCGACTCCCTTGGGCGATGGCAATTCCATCGTTGAAAAATGATCCTACTCCTATCCTGTCCATCCTACAAAACCTCCATAATGATTCATCCGAGAGCGTCAGAAGAAGTGTAGCCAACAATCTCAACGATATCGCTAAGGATCATCCCCATCTTGTCTTGGGTATTGCCCAGCAATGGAAAGGTATCAGTAAAAATACAGATGCTATCATCAAACATGGCTGCCGTACCTTACTCAAACAAGGGCATCCAGCAATTCTAAGCTTTTATGGACTGGATTGTAGCGATTTCGATGTTACCAATCTCAGTATTCATACACCGGCTGTTAAAGTAGGTGAACATCTTATTTTTTCTTTTGAAATCGAGAATGGAAGCAGCACCGCTAAATCACTACGTCTGGAGTATGGGTTATATTATCAAAAATCAAATGGCCAGCTATCTCGAAAGGTTTTTAAAATTAGTGAACGAATTTATCAGGGAGCTGAGATAAACCGTATCGAGCGAAAGCAATCTTTTAAATTGATTACCACCCGGAAATTCTATGCAGGGAAGCATAAAATCTCCATTATTGTCAATGGGCGAGAAAGGGTCCAACAGGAATTTGAGCTATTGCACATTTAATGGGACATAAGAAACAAACGAAGGGCTTTCGTGTTCTACTAGAAACAATAGAATATGCGCTGGATGACTTTTTCCAAGGTATATGTGGTAGGTGGTTTATATTAATATGAAGTCTGTTATGAAGAAAATTCTCTTAATCTTTTTTGTCTTACTTATTCTATTTATCATTGGGCTTTTCATTAGAACGCTGACTTATCCGTTTACGCGAGTCAAAAAATCGGAGGTGGCGCCAATGCCGCCAGCGGTCAATGACAGCATTGTTGCCCGATTTGCCGGCGGTATCAAAATAGCCACCATCTCTATTGGCGACTCGATATTATTTAATCATGCTCCTTTTGAAGAACTTAATAATTATATCAGGTACAACTTTCCACTGATCTATCGCTCGCTGGAAACCTATACAATCAATGGTCATGCGCTGGTCTTTCGACTCAAGGGAAGCGACAAGAGCTTGCATCCGCTACTCTTTCTTTCCCATACGGATGTCGTCCCTCCTGGTTCAGCTGCCATAAAAAACAACGATTCATCACTATTTCAGCCTAGCGACCAGGCGATACCACCTGTAAGCGAAATCGCCGAAGAGTGGGACTATGCACCTTTTTCGGGAGCAGTAGCCAACGGCCGCATTTATGGACGTGGAAGCTTAGACATGAAAGGAATGCTTTTCTCCTTACTTGAAGCGACAGAACAGCTGGTTCGAGAACAGGTACAGCCCAAGCGGGATATCTACCTCGCTTTTGGTTTTGATGAAGAAGTTGGGGGCGTACGTGGCGCAGCCAAAATAGCAGACTACTTCAAAGAAAAGGGCCTTAAATTCGAAGCCGTTTATGACGAGGGTGGACTCATTCTGGAAAAGGGCTCGGTCGAGGGGATCAGCTCGGATGTAGCATTGATCGGTTGCGCGGAGAAGGGATTTTTATCCCTGAAAATAAAGGTTAAAGGTCTTGGTGGGCACTCTTCGATGCCCCCAACAACGAGTGCAATTGGTCAAGCGGCAGTCATCATGCAGCGCTTAGAAAATCACCAGATGAAAGCACAGATCAACCCCATTATCCAAAACTTCTTTCAACAGGTTGGTGGCAGCATGCCTTTTGCCTCCCGATTTGCGATCGCTAACCGCTGGCTTCTTGAACCTTTACTTCTGGCTCAACTAACGAAAAACCATTCGACTAATGCTCTCGTGCGAACAACTACGGCACTGACAATGATGAAAGGCAGCGATGCCCCCAATGTCCTTTCACCTGAAGTTGAATTTGTTGTCAATTTTAGACTGCTACCCGAAAACACCCTACAGGAAGTTCGGGATCATGTCGAGCAGGCTACAAGCGGGTTTGATGTTGAGATCGAACAGGTCGACAATGCCCGAGAAGCATCCAAAGTTTCACCAACAGACGCTAAAGCCTACAAAATGATGGAAATTGCTATCCGCAGACTATACCCCGATCTTATTATTACGCCCTACCTGACGGTGGGCGGAACCGACGCCATCAAATATCAGCATCTCAGTGATCATATCTATCGTTTTATGCCCATTAAAATTAATCACGCCGAACAGCAGAGTATGCATAGTACCAATGAATACATCAGCATTGAAAACTACCTGAAGATGATAGACTATTTTTATTACATGATGCGTCACTACGACGATGAAAAGATTTAACCATGGACAATCTTCGCAATTACATTCACACACTGGTTGATTTTTTAACAAACACAGATAAGAAATATGAAAACAGACAATAACGCACTCTTGGAATTCGAAAAATTTATGGCTATCCGATTGAAATCCTCAACAGATTTTGTGGAGGGCCATTTTGACTCTCTTAAAGACATTTCTGTCTCGAATGAGCCGGCAACAATTTTTCCGCCCAATGGAATATACATCTCTGGGGTATCCGAGGTCAATGATTTTAATCAAAAAGGAGCTTCCAATTTCCTTCCGGGTGCAGAAAACAAATTTGAAGTGATCCATCAATATGCCTGTGATTCGCTAGCTTACTGGACGGGTATACAACGTTCGACAGTCAACGTAAAAGGGCGAGATTCAGCAGTGATTTTCAATCTCAGAATCACCGAAATCTTCAGAAAAGAGCAAGGCAATTGGAAGCTTTTGCATCGACATGCCGATAAACTGGCCGAATAATCGAGATGGCTTAGCAAATCGTCAGATAAAACGGCTGTGTGCAGCAAACCACTGGAGACTATTTAAGCTATTGTGCATTGCAGCATTTACCTAATGATAGTTCATTAAATAAACAATGGTGACTATCTAACGTATCCCTTTTGTTACAAAAGCAATTCACACAAACGATTGCATTGAATAATTTTCGTTTAATTTAATTGTATTTATAAAATTAGAGTCAACAATTAAATTTAACTTATGAGATATCCCAAATTTACACTACTGCTTTGCGCGGTATTGGCAAGCTTTCTGTCTTGCAAAAAAAGCGAGGTGCAAACCAATTTAGAAGAGAAATTATCGCTCCGCGCTGCATCCCCTGGAGCAAGCGGATACGAAGTTCCCTTAGGTGGTAATGCCTTTGTTACTTCAGCACCTTCCGGTGCAGTTGAAGTCATCAATAGCAATGGCTTGGCAAACTGGACCAATGCCAATAGTGTGATCAGTACCTATGCAAAGGTCCCCCAAGCAGGCGCTTTACGTGTTAAAATAAGGGCTAAAGTATTACCGTCCGGCGATAGCAGTACGGTGAAGTTAACGATCAACGGTGTAAGTAAACAAATCAAACTTAAGGGTGGAACCCTTAAGGATTACACTGTTGGTACCTATTCGCTAAATGCGGCGGGTTATATAAAAATGGATCTTCAAGGTGTATCCAAGTCAGGTGGTTACTTTGCCGATGTATCCCATTTGATTTTAGATAGTTCGGCAACGAATGGCACAGTAATTTATAGTGACAATAATGTAGATAATACCTACTATTGGTCGCGACGGGGTCCATCCTGCCATTTGAGTTATACCATTCCAACAAATCAGCAAGTTTCCTATTATTATAGCGAGGTGAAAGTCCCCGCAGGAGAAGATAAAATAGGATCTTACTTTATGGCAAATGGCTTCGGCCAAGGATATTTCGGAATGCAGGTCAATTCAGCGACAGAGCGCAGAATATTATTTTCTGTTTGGAGTCCATATAGCACCGATAACCCATCACAAATACCTGCAGAGGACCGCATTACATTAAATAGAAAAGGTGCAAATACCACGACAGGAGAGTTCGGTGGCGAAGGTTCTGGCGGACAAAGCTACCTCAAGTTTAATTGGACTGCCGCTACTACCTATAAATTTTTATTAAAGGGAGAACCTGATAATAATGGAAGTACTGATTTTACAGCATGGTTTAATGATCCTTCGACCAATACTTGGATACTCATTGCAAGTTGGAAACGTCCCAAAACAAATACTTATTTAACAGGATTTCATAGCTTCCTCGAAAATTTCAACGCCGACAACGGCTTTCTGGGACGTTCGGCAGAATATAGTAATCAATGGGTTCGAACATCTGCTGGAACTTGGCTGAAAGTCGTGGAAAGTACCTTTACGGTTGATGCAACCTATTCCAATAACCAGCGGATAGACGCCATTGGCGGAATAACCGGGAATAGCTTCTTCCTGAAAAATGGCGGTTTTTTCAATACTGTCGTAAATCCCGGAACGAAATTTACACAAGCAGGTACTGGCACAGCACCTTCAATAAATCTAACAACACTGCCGTAATACGCATGTTTACAGCAAATTATTAGTAGTTTATATTCCATGTAAAGGGGCGATACGTTCAAATGAAGTATTGCCCTTTTAAAAACTTAACCTTGTGATATTTACATAACAATTCGTACCTTTCACTAACACTTTAATAAAATTAGCTAATCCCCCGCCTTGGGCAGGTTGTAAACCCAATGGCTTTTCCGAATACCGACGATAGATTCCAGCATCAAGAACAATAAACTTGTTTATGAATATACTATCCAAACCCTTATTTATCCTATTGAGCACCCTGTTGCTAATTAGTAGCCTTTCATCAAACGGACAGTATCTTTCACCCATCAATACTGACCATAAACTTAAAAACCAACTCGATACAATTGTAAACTGTTCCGTTTTTGATTATCTTTCCAACAACAATACATTTAGTGTGTCTATTGGGATTTATATTAAAGGGCACAAAACAACCTACACCTACAGTAGAGAAAAGTTACCAAACGCCGATAACTATTACAACATTGGATCGGTGGCGAAAACCTTTGTCGGCGCTCTACTTGCGCAAGCGGTCCTTGATAAGAAAATCAACCTCGATGATGATATCCGTAAATACTTGCCAGGAGGTTATTCCAATTTACAATACCGCGGCCATGGAATCCGCGTTAAGCATCTAGCAAATCATACTTCTGCCCTTCCAAAGACTTTCAGATCGCTACCTACCAAAGTTGTCGATAGTTTAAGGGGGCTCACTATTCCGGAACAGGTAGACTATCTTGGAAAGTACAGTCGTGACGACCTATTGGATGATCTGAGGAAAGTCAAGCCCGACACCGTCCCAGGTACAAAGTTCAGTTACAATAGCACGGCTGTGATGGTACTTATTGCGCTATTGGAAAGTAGCTATAAAGATTCCTATGAACATCTTATCAGCGCATATATGAAGGGACACCTCGGTATGCATTATACAACGCCCTATTTAGATGAGTCACAAATAAACGACGTTGTACAGGGCCATGACAATAAAGGTCAGCCTGTTCCATTTGCGAATCTGAGCGGGTTTTACTTTGGTCCCACAATGAATTCAACGATCAATGATATGTTGATCTACATCGAAGCCAACCTCAAACTAAACGATAGAGCCCTTGGTCTAACACATCAACTGACTTATGGAAAAGACGATGGATTTGGTATGGGGCTCGGTTGGATGATCAATCGTGACGAACGTGGGGTTCGCTATTTCTATCACGATGGAAATACTAAAATAGGCTACAATACCTTATGTGTGCTGTATCCCACAGATGATTATGGTATCGTTATTATGGTCAACGACACCATTGATCAACGCAAGGTCAGTGAACTTGAAAATGACATTAGACATCAGTTATTACTGTATGATCGGCGACAGGTTCAGCCTTCATCTTCAGCAGAAAAGAAGGATTAAAATTAAGTTATCATTAAAAAAATATGTATTTATTTTTAATTCAATAAAAAATAAAATTAAAATAAGAGAAGTAATAATAAATTCTCCCAAAATATTATTAATTTTCGGAAACTAACCAATGTGGAAATCGGTGAATGTTTATTTTTTTAACTAAAGAAAGGAGGCAAACAAAACAACGACAATGAGAACCGCTTGAAAAACCAAGCACATTTAAATTAATGATTCATTCACAAATCTTAAAAACTAAGTTATGTTAAAATTAACCAGTCGCTGGAACAGACTTTATGCTGTTTTGGCCGTAGTTTCCACATTTTCTATTTTTAGTTGCCAAAAAGCTTCATTAACTCCTGAGAGTCCAGAAGCACAACTGAACAAAAAAGCTGCTGTATCCGCACAGGCAGGAGCTACAATTGCAACATTAAATTGGGATCAAACCTATCAAAAGATTGATGGATTTGGTGCATTCGGAGGCCGGATTGTTCCATTCTTTGAATCCGCAAAAAGAGATAGTATTCTGGATTATTTATGGGGAGGCAGTGGATTGAAACTGAATATCCTTCGTGGAAAAGTACTTCATACCTATCCTTTTAATCAACAGACCAAGGTCGTTACCATTAAACCGGCAGGAGTTTCGATTGACGTAGACCCCAATAGTGCGACTTATCAGAATTTGACAGCAGATGAAAAAGAACAGCTTGGACAGGTCTGGATCATCAAGAAAGCAAAAGAAAGATTCCAAGTTCCCTTCGTTATGGCAAGTACCTGGACTCCGCCCTTATACATGAAGACCAATACGAGCAGTATTTCCGCGAAATGGTTTAATGGACTTAATTTTAATACTTCTTCAACAGCTTTCGCGCGCTACCTGACTGGATTTGTAAAATCATTTCAAAATGAAGGAATTACAATCAATGCTATCTCTCCTTCAAATGAGCCTGAAAATGTCTTTTCAGACTGGGATGCTTCTTATTGGGACGCTTCGCATTTGGGACAATTTATTACCAACAATCTCCGTCCAGAATTAAACAGCGCTGGTCTACAATCCACCAAGATTATATCTTCCGAAAATGCGGCCTGGGGAACTGCCGATAATTTCCTCTCAGGCATGGACAGAAGCAATGTCGACATCCTTGCGGGGCACGGCTACGTTGAAATAAGTGGCATCATCACTGGTCAACGTGGGTTTAACCAGAGTCCGTCCATGTGGAATTTTAGTATTGGTGGTAAACCAATGTGGGTAACAGAAGCGTCCGATGATGGCGGCAATTATGACAGTGGCATTGAAGGCGGCTTGAAACTGGCCGTTAATATGCACAAACTACTGGCGGATTGTAATGCCAATGCCTATGTGTTTTGGCTAGGGATGCTGGCATTTCAAAATAATGAGGCGCTTATTTGCACAAAGAGTGATGGTTCTTTGGAGTTTCCAAAAACGTATGATGTGATGGGACATTATTCCAGGTTTATCAAAGCAGGTTATATGCGTATCAATGTAGCGGTTCAAAATGGAAATGGCTTATTGATTTCGGCTTACAAAGATCCTCAATCAGGTAAGTTTGCCTTAGTTGTCACCAACACGGGTACTGCAGCTGTTCCATTGGATATCAACCTCACAGGTTTTGCAAGCGGTGCGCTGAACAATTACCAAACCACGGCAAGCAGTTCTGGCCATTGGGGTAATGTCGGAGCTGTAACACCAAACAGCTCAGGTGTCTATTCCTTAACAATACCTGCTAAAAGTATAAGCACTTTAGAAGGCAACAAACTTTAATTTGTTCATCATACTGAGGGAGCTGTCCTCCCTCAGTGTATTGTTCAAAACACATATTGTAGTTCTAAATTTTGTGCCATTGCCTGTTTCCCTTTAGCTTGAAAACTTAACTTTCCATAGCATCTGAAGATATGCGTTCGAAAGCATAAAAATTTGAACCACTTCTAAAAATAAGAATTTAAAGAACAAAATCCAGCTGGCTTTCGTTCTTTAAAAAATCAATTCTAAATCATTAGGAGACATAATGTTTAAAAAACAAATTGAAGAACGCACCTGTTCTTTCCGAACTAAAATATATTCCAATATCTTTGCTACCTATATTTTGGAAAAACTACTATGAAATTGCGCTACCTTACGATGCTTACTCTTGGGATATGTACTATCTCTGGATTAAAAGCACAAGAAAAATCAAATCTTATCAAACTAAATCTTTGGCCCCTATCTGTCGGGAATATTGCATTGGAGTATGAAAGATCGCTCAATGAGCACCTATCGATCAATGGAACGATAAGTTATCGTCCAAAAACCAACTTACCCTTTAAATCCCTATGGGAATCTGTTTTTGATGATGATAATAATATTTTGGGTGAAGCTAAATTAGGCGCTTTTTCCATTACCCCCGAAGTACGTTTCTACCTCGGGAATAAAGAAGTGTTAAAAGGATTCTATATCGCGCCCTTTGTCAAATACGCCAATTACAGTGTACACACAAAGATTACCGTCGATGAATCAAATTATCACCGTGAAGTACCTCTATCGGGCAGCTTAGATGCTTTTACCGGTGGGGTAGCTGTCGGTAACCAATGGAAACTTGGACAAAACATCTATTTAGACTGGCGCATTGTCGGTCCCGGTTATGGTTTCAACAATGGAAAGTTCGAAGGGAAAACTCCATTAAATGCAGACGAACAACGCGAAGTAAGGAGACAACTGGATGAATTTGATAGCAATCTCATGAAAATCAAAAAAGAAGTAAATGCGGATGGCGTAACACTAAGCACTAGCGGACCGTTTGCCGGTATTCGCACCGCATTATCCATAGGCTACCGGTTTTAATTACAAGATCCTACGTTCCTCGTATCATCTTTTCCAATAAGCGCACAATATTGGTGCGCTTTTATCCATAGCAATCGCTAAGGATCCTTTGTGCAGTTTTCATTCCAGTTTCGGGAAGAAATAGATCAACTATTTAGTAAATACCCAAGGATTTCTATCTTTGCACAACGGATCACCAGAATATTTAAACAATTAATTAATAACGATTATTTCGCCGCGAGGTTAGTTTCAGACTTGTTTAAACCTAATTTGATTATGTACGCCAATTTTCAAAGTCAGCTAAAGTCTACAACTAAAACCGCCATTATCTTGGTGAGCACTATTAAGGAATAACATCCCTATCGCTAGTTTTTTAAATTAGATTATGCTCACGGGCATACTTAAGCACTTGTCCTATGGTTTGACATTCTGCTTTTGCCATCATCTTCCTGCGATGTGCAACAACTCTGTGTGGGCTCAAAAAGGTGTAAAAAGCAAATAAAAGACCGTTTATTATCCAATAAAAAAGCAATTGAGCAAGACCTGAGCTATTGACCTCTTCTTGCTCCATTGTTTTCTTTAAATGGTGCTGGATTTTATGCAATTATTCGATCCCGGATTCTGGTAGTTCCAACAATCAAATCCACTTAGTCTTCTATCCACTATTTAGAATGGCCCTTAGGAGGTGTTTCCAGAATTTTAATAAAATGTCCCTAATTTTATCTTTAATATCATTTTCTCCAAATACTCTTGCTACCTTTGTTCTTCAAATTAAATTAACATGCCAAAAGAGACAAGAACAGGGCTTTATCAGGGAATCATCGAAAAAGATGACAACGGGAATTACTTTTGTGGTCCCTACCTACTGGATTATCAGACCGTAGAAACTTACTATAAATTGGGCGATCGCGTTAGTATCAAAACCATTATCAAAAATACAAGCCGCAAGAGTATGGAAGCTTATCCGCAAAAATCAGTTAAATTTTCCTATGCGTCAGAGGATCATGGAAATGATTAAAACCCATTTAGATTGAACAATATAAATAACAAGGCCAGTTCTACAGAAATGGCCTTGTTATTTTCAAGATTGTTTTTGACGCGAGGCGAAAAACAAAGCCTCTGATTTTTGGTAAATCAAGAGGCTTCAACATAATCAAATGGATCGATTACTTTATAAAATAGGTATATTTTTTTTCAGCATAAAGAATGTACATTCAATAACTTATCTAAATGATGCATCTAAAATTCATTTTCCATAAAAGCTATTCTAAATTCACATTCTTTTTGAGCGATTCAACCCGTCGTCGCTACCATTTAGTGTAAGTGTCATTACTGATTTACGCTTCAAATATAAAAAACTAGTTTAATAGCTTCCGAGCGGAGATAATTGCTTGTGTCTAATTTTCGTTGAAATAGCGATTCAGTACGATGAAATTAAAGAGCGGAGTAAGGCGATATATCTCGATAATAAAATTATATTTGCAAAAAAAACAATTAACCCAGCAATGAATAATAAATGTCTTAATTGCAATTGTGCGATAGAAACCATTTTTTTGCGGCTATTGTGGACAAAAAGCTGCAATGCACAGAACACGATATTAATGCCGTAATCAATACCATTGGATTACGCAATCGAAATTATATTGGAATTAATATATAAGTATACACGAATCACTAGCCAATAAGGTCTTATGCTACAAAAACGATCAAGTTTTTTTCTACAATTTGGTATTCTATTAAATTTAATTACATGTAATTTTTGTTTTGCACAAAGACACAAATACGATAATAGACGAATAGATAGTGCAACATTTGTTGAAACTAGAACAATATTAAGCCAGTTAAGCACGGATCAATATGAGAAAAGGATATTCACCAATGAGTTCGTTACAATACCTTACCGGCTTCTCTTACCAAAAAATTTCAATTCAAAAAGAAAATATCCTGTTGTCATTACATTTCATAATTCATCTAGAATGGGTAGTGACAATGAAAACCAATTAGAGCATTTGGCAAGAACCTGGATTAGAGAAGATATTTATACAAGGTTCAACTGTTTCGTTGTTGCCCCACAGTTTGAAAAGCGTTCATCAATCTACGAATTGAATAAGAATGGTATACTTGAGGCAAGACCTTCAAGAGATGCACGGCAAATTTTAGAATTGATAGAAAATATTGAAGACGAGTTTAAAAATATCGATAAAAATCGAATTTATCTCGTCGGTTATTCTATGGGAGCGTCAACAGCACAAAACCTCATGAGCCTGGCCCCAGAAAAATTCGCAGCAATGATTTCTATCGCCGCTGTACCAGATCTATCTAATATCAACACACTTGTTCATAAAAACATTTGGCTTATCCATGGTGAAAAAGATATAGAGAATTCTTATATTGGAAGCGAAGTTTTGTACAAAAAGCTGCACGGAAATCGTAAACTCAATTTCACAACTTTTAAAAATTTACAGCATAATAATATTGTCATTCCGTTTCTACTAACGGACGAGCTCCAAAAATGGTTATTCACTAAGCATAATTAACTTAATTGGACTAGTACCGAGTCTTCAGGGCAATAGGTTGTAATTCCTCATTCGGTATCTGAGGAACATATACGGTCTGTCCTCCCCTTTCGTCGATCAACAAGGCCAATAAACTACTGATGTCGTCGATCGTGTCCAATCCTATAGGGCTGTCTACTATAGCTATATCCCGATCCGAAAGAATCTTTACGGCCTGATGGAAGCTTTCTTGAACCACTAAGATATCCCCGCGGCCATCTTGGCAGGCGCGATAGATTTCTTGAAGATCAGTGATCACTAAGCCCTTGCCCACAGCTGCTTCCAATTCTTTAAAGTAGTCCTCATTTTTTCGTACAAGCTCCTGTTTCATAAAATTCCAAGCACGGCTCTCCAACTGATGTGTTTCAATGTTGTTATAATCAATAGGCAGGTATCCGTAATAGACCGAGGGGCGATCTGCAACCTGTAAGAGCTTGCTATAGTTATCTTCTGTACAGAAAACGAGCGTGCCAATCCTCTCTTCACCAATAAATCGTAAAAGCGCTTTATCAACCCGATTAAGATATTCCCTGAGAAGATCATCAAGATGTTTGGCATCACTGCTCTTATCCGGAAATGTGTTATGGAATTGATTTTCGGGAATCGGGAACTCTTCGCTACTGATATCCTCAACAATACGACCATTGGTGGCTCGAAAAAGGTGGACACCGCTTTGCGAAAGGAGCATCACAAGATAACTGGTTTGACGGCCAATCTCCTTCACCAACGGGCGTACTGCAAATGTATTGCTGATATGGACTCCTTCTTGGTTTGTCTCCCAAGAGGACTTGAAAACTTCACTGATGGTATCAGAAACGAAAATATGAAGACTTTCAAGATTATAATTGATATCGAGCTCTTGATCTATTTTTTCCAATTTTTCGATCAGACCAGCAATATCTTTCTGATCATGTTTATCCAACAACCTATCAATCGCTTCTCTTTTAAAATTTTTGATTTTTATGCGGTCACTGAGATTATCAGGATGTGTGCGATGGGTATTGACAGAGATGGTAACACATAATTTATCCTGAACCCGAATAAGGGTTTGCAAAAGTTGTTTTTCGAACATTATCATAAAGAAATCCGTTAAGAAATAAATACAGTTATATGTAACAACAATTGCAGGAAGCTTCTTGTTTGAATAAAATTGAAGTGAAACAGTTTCCGAGAACTTATTTTCAAAAAACAATACATCCCCTTGACAGTTATGCTAGGTAAAAAAGCATCTACATGAAAAATATTTTTATCGCGGAGTGACAGGTTGTGTCGATCTCCAACACTCCTGTAGATACGATAAAACTGCTATTGAAGAAGTTGATTTTGATATTCTGATTGACTTTACCACAGCGTTTATCGCAAAGCAAAATGTCCTCTTTCGAGGAATAAAAGCTAGACAATTGAAGCCTAGCTTTTATTTATAGTCGTCGAAACAGTTAATTTAAGCGATAAACTTTGAGCTGTTTTTGCAGCTTTTTACGTACCATGTGAATTCTGGTCTTTATAGTGCCTTCTGGCATATTAAAATAGGAAGCGATTTCATGGTATTTATAACCATCTAAAAATAGACGGAAAATTTCATAATTTTCGGGCGTAAGACTGGTCATCGCTTTTTCGATGTCTTCGGCCATAAACTTATTGATCCCTTTATTGAGTTCAGACGTGTTGGTACTTTCTAAGGCAATATAATTATCCTGAATTTCCGTCACGCGCTTGGCTTTTCTATACTTATTAATATACGTATGCTTCATAATCACATATAGCCAGCTCATTAACTTCGGATGCTGCACAAAGTTGTCTATGGACTTCAATGCCCTTATCCAGGTTTCTTGGATCAAATCTTCCTTTTCATCCGGATCAGCTGTAAATTTAGCAGCAAAATGATTAAGCAAACTTCTTTTTTCGTTGATGAGTACATTTAAATTGTAGTTGTTCATAACTTATCCTCTTTCTTTTTTCAACTGATTGTTTAAAATGGTTTTACATGAACAGAGGTAACAAGAAGGATGCTAGATTTGAAGCTCCATTTGCGCCAAAAAATAAATAGCAGCGTTGAGGGTAGAAATACGTTTTCCTATTTTATAAAGCTAATTAAGCAAAGTTTAATAGCTTTTTGACATTTATTTTAAATAATGATCAAAAAATAAGCAACTAATAAAAAAAGATAATAAGGTATTTATTTACTGCTGAAATGTTAGAAATACGTTTATTCTGCGTTTTAGCATTTTATATTCAGATGAACATTGTATACAGTTGTTGAGAAAACTGAACACGCAATTGATCGAAATACGATATCAAAGCAAACTATCACTATTCGAAAGCTGTTCTAAATAAAAAAATCAAATTATGGGAAATCTATTGTACATCATCGCCGTTATATTGGTCATCATTTGGGCGATAAGCTTTTTTGGAGGTTACGCTACGGGAAATATCATCCACGTGTTATTGGTCATTGCCATTATTGTCGTTTTATTACGTGTAATTCGTGGTGCTGCTTAAACTGAACTCAAAAGATGAAACAAAGCCGAACGTAAACTACGTTCGGCTTTGTTTGTTTTAAAGATTTACAGACTCGGTATTCAATCCATAGCAAAAAGAATAGTGTGATATTGTCGCTAAGTTTATGTTCTTCATTTGTAGCTGAGGTAAGAATAATACCTTGACATTTTAATTAAGCTTTTCAAAACATCTAATGAGCGCAAACGTTTCGGTTCCCAGTTTTGTTCAAATTAAAAAGGAACGCCAGGAAGCATTTTTGCCGATCCCATTTAACGCTTTTTACGATATAAACTGAACCACTATGACACAAAACTCAGAAATCATGATTCATGCCGCCCGACTGGGCAATCTCGAAGTCTTACGTGAATTGATCAATCAGAATACCGATGTAAATACACGGGATGGCAAAGGCTATACCCCATTGATCATTGCCTGTTATAACAATAAGCTGGCTGCAGCCCAATTACTATTGGAAGCTGGTGCCGATGTAAATGCACAGGATAACGGTGGAAACACAGCCCTGATGGGTGTTGCTTTTAAAGGTTATCATGATATTGCCAAATTATTAATCGGTTATGGCGCAAATTTAAACCTGCAACATGGGAACGGTGGCACCGCGCTGATGTTTGCAGCCATGTTTGGCAGAAATGAAGTACTTAAGCTTCTACTTGACAATGGTGCAAATACCAGGCTACTCGATACCCGTGGCTTGTCGGTGTTAGACCTCGCCGCGCAACAGGGAAATGATACCGCACTCACACTGCTACAGCATTAGTATTTATTTAAATAGGATGGTCCACAAATATGCCCCAAATAGTATAAAACTTTTTGGGGCATATTTCTACATTGGATATTATTTAGATACTACGCAGGCACTTTGCGCGATTTTTCCCGCTCCCAAAACCGGTGTTGGGCAATTGCTTTAATGAATTTATCCACTAAGGACTTCGGATCCTGATCAACTATAATTCCGTCATCAAGCACAGTCTCCGCTGAAAACTCTTGGTATACCTTGCTAAAAAAATAGGTCGCTTCCAAAACCGGACTTGCCTCGATATCTGCGGCAATTGCTTTACAGTGTTTGAACGCTTCATTTAGAAAATGGACAGCATCGGCATTGGACTGCAGTGTAGCTACGCTATCCTTTCCTCCGGGTATATATATGGCGTCATACAGCACCGATGCTCCCGTTAAAAAGCTTTCTTCAACAGGGATCTTCTTGTTGTCCGTGCCCGTAACCTCCCCGAGCTTAGGTGCAATAACATGGACAATTCCACCCGCAGCCCGGATCGCATCTGCCACGGCCTGAAATGATTTCGTATCTACTCCATCGGCAGCAAGCACGGCGATCTTTCGACTCTTGATCGTATCTTTTATCGTATTTTGCATACTTAAAGCCGCCGATTTTTTTAATTGCTCCTTGACTTGAATAGGCTCATAATCGGAAGGATCGGCATCTGCTGGGATGCTTTTATTAATCGGCTTTTCAACTTCTTTTTGCACCTGTAATCCCAAGGCAAACGCAACTTCAGCTGCCAGCCCCTGATCGACCAGCGACAGTATACCGATCATGCGCTGCCTTACCGAAACGGCCTTCACTTTACCCAGCTCAAAACTGAACGCATCTACAAGATGATTTTTTTCCGGCTCAGACTGACTATTATAAAACAGCCTTGCTTGACTAAAATGGTCGCGGAAACTATCGCTCCTAGCCCGCACTTTTCTGGCATCAATACGCTCTTGATAGCTTTTAAAACCACCA
This sequence comes from Sphingobacterium sp. UBA865, assembly GCF_002295765.1. Taxonomy (NCBI): domain Bacteria; kingdom Pseudomonadati; phylum Bacteroidota; class Sphingobacteriia; order Sphingobacteriales; family Sphingobacteriaceae; genus Sphingobacterium; species Sphingobacterium sp. UBA865. The sequence goes on from NZ_DBGB01000023.1 coordinate 114,389, forward strand.
TCTGCCTCGCCTACCTGCGCAGGATCATTATTCCCCAATGAATTTGGTCCATAGCTCGTCTTACCTCGATCAATCCTTTGCCGCATAAATCCGTCACGCTGATTGTTGTGCGAAGGACAGATGGGCCTATTAATCGGAATTTCATGAAAATTAGGTCCACCTAAACGAATAAGTTGGGTATCTGTGTAAGAGAACAATCGCCCTTGCAACAACGGATCATTTGTAAAATCAATTCCTGGCACAATATTGCCAATATGAAAGGCAACCTGCTCCGTTTCGGCAAAGAAATTATCGGGATTTCGATTTAAAGTCATTTTTCCAATAGGCTGAACAGGCACCAACTCCTCAGGAACAATCTTCGTTGAATCTAGCAGGTCGAAGTCATACTTAAATTCGTCAGATTCGGGAATGACCTGTATGCCGAGTTCCCATTCTGGAAATGCACCGTTTTCAATGGCGTCCCAGAGATCCCTTCGATGAAAATCGGGGTCTTTACCGGATATATTTTGAGCTTCATCCCATGCGACTGAATGGACACCAAGCAGTGGTTTCCAATGAAACTTAACAAAGTGCGATTCACCATTGGTATTGATCAACCGAAAAGTATGAACACCAAACCCCTCCATCATGCGGTAACTACGCGGTATTGCTCGATCACTCATCAGCCACATAATCATGTGCGTCGACTCAGGCATTAAAGAAATGAAGTCCCAAAATGTATCATGGGCAGAAGCCGCTTGTGGAATTTCATTGTCGGGTTCAGGCTTGACAGCGTGAACAAGATCGGGGAACTTCATTGCATCCTGAATAAAGAATACAGGCATATTATTACCCACCAGATCGAAATTACCTTCTTGTGTATAAAATTTGACAGCAAAACCACGAACGTCGCGGGCAAGATCCGTCGACCCCCTCGAACCAGCAACCGTAGAGAAACGCACAAACACTGGGGTTTCAGTTTCGATATCATTAAGAAAACCCGCTTTTGTCCATTCAGCTAAAGGCTTGTATAGTTTGAATACGCCATGCGCGCCCGAACCTCTTGCGTGTACAACACGTTCGGGAATGCGCTCGTGGTCAAAATGTGTGATCTTTTCTCGGAGAATAAAATCTTCCAAAAGCGTAGCGCCCCGATCTCCAGCACGCAGCGAATTTTGGTCATCATTGATCTTGACTCCCTGATCAGTGGTCATTTGCTGTCCTGTGGCGTCCGCCGTATGTGGTCTTAGGGCGTTGACCTTTTTATTTTCCACTGGATCAACTTGTTCAGTCTTCAATTCTTTTTTTTTCATTATAATCGATTTTTGGGTTTAAACATCGTTTGTCGTATAAACTTTGAAGAAAATTCAGCTATAACTTTTGCATATCCATCTGGACGGGCAATATTCACCATTTCATATAGGAACTTTTCCAATCGACTAATCGTTTGTTTTAATTCTAAAAGTGTTCTTAAATTTTCTCTCCAAGAAGATCGGATGGCCCATTAATAAGGGAAAGTATAGACTGGATGAACCTTGTTTAAAGTAGGTACGGCGGATAGCAACTCTACCGCTGTTAAAGGTTGCTGCTACGTTCAAACAAAAAAAGGAGCTTTAGGGCTCCTTTTTTTGTTTATCGAATTTTTATATGTCTATCAGACTTTAAATGTTATACAAAAAGTTGTACCTATATTAAGCTCGCTATCGACGGTGACTTTTGCCTCGAGACGATCTATGATGCGTTTTACAATAGAGAGTCCAATTCCCGAACCTTCAAATCTCTGCGAGTTCGGCAAGCGTTTAAAAATATCGAATATATTACTATCATCCTTAATATCCATTCCGATACCATTGTCTTTAATATAGTAGTTAACGAAATGTCCCTGCTTTTCACTATATACCTCGACTCTCGGGCGATCTTTTTTACTGCTATATTTTATGGCATTGCTGATCAGATTTAAGAACAACTGGTATAACAGTGTTCTTTCCCCTAAAATCGGCAAAGTTTCTCCCAAAACAAACTCAAGATGGGCGCTTTCAAACTGCTGCTTACAGCTTTCGAGAATGTTAAGAATTTTATTCCGTGGATCGATCAGTTCCGTTTTGAAGGCAACATAATTCGATTGCGTTAGCTGATACACCTTGTCCATCATTTCAGTGATCAGCGCGGTAGCATCCATAATATTTAGTGCCATTTTGCGTAACATATCCTTCGGAAGATCATCTTTCATCAACATCATCTGGGCAGCAAGCTTTATCGATGAAAGTGGATTTTTAAGATCATGGGTTAATGTATAGCCAAATGTATCCAAGGCATTGTTGGACCTGACAAGTTCTTTATTGAGCTGAGCAATCTCTCCGCCGCGCTGGGCAATAGCTTGTTGGGTTATTTGTGCGACTTTCTCCATAAAAGAAAGCTCGGCACGTTTCCACTGGATAGACTTGCCTTTCATCTTTTCACGCCAAGCTTCAAAAGATGTCCGTGGAGATGGAAATTCAACTTTCTTTTCAGGATCGTAATGATATATTTTTTCGGGTTTTCCAGCCCATACATCTTCGTAAACATGTTCTCTGCGGAATAAATAGATGTGCCATTTATTGCTGGGAAGGATATTTATCCGCAAAATGCCAGGCAATATAACCGGTTGCGGGGGGGCACTGTCACCATAGACAAAGTTTGATGTAAAAAATAAATCATTTTGCCCTTCTTCTTCTATAAAGCGATCGATCTCACGCAACTGCAATTCAGTGGGTACATCGCCCCAACTTTTAGAACCCCGGTCGTGCTTGATCATTAGTCCATCTGCGCCCGCAATTTCTAGAATTTGTGGTGCAAAGCGTTCAAGCACAATTCCAATATCGCTATTAACTAATAACTCAGACTTCAGATCACGTTCCATAACACCCATAATGGTTTGTGCTACCAGGTTTTCTTTTTGATGTTCTGAAAGATAGTAGTTTATAGCGTATTGCGTTAAAAAAGCGCATAAATGACGTTGGGCGAGATCAACATTCAAAGGCTCGCTATTCTGGCACGCCACCAAGCCCCAAAGTTTTCCTTCGATAACGATAGAAAAACTGGCACTGGCCCGTGCTCCTGCGTTTTTAAGATATTGTAAATGTACTGGAGATAATGCTCTGAGGCTACAGCGCGTCAAGTCTACCTCAGCAGCCTCCAAACCCTGTATAGCAATAGTCGGACCATCAACATCAGCTACGTGGCGCGCAAGAAACTTCACATAGAGTTCTCGTGCTTGTGCCGGAATATCAAATTCCGGATACCGGTACCCCATCAATGGGGTCATTCCATCTGCGATGGACTCTGCAATGACCTGTCCGCTATTGTCCTCCTCGAAACGGTATACCATAACTCGGTCAAAACCAATAATCTGACGGATCAGTACAGTCAATGATTGCCAAGCATTGCCATGACGTTCTTCAAGGTACTTCGCATAATAAAATAATCGCGTCGCTTTTAAATGATTTTCATTACAGATTTCTATTTCAAGGTATGTCCGCTCGTCGTACTGGTAAATACTCAGGTAATAGTCTACATTTTTAATGCGGATACGCTCCACAAAACGTGTAAAGATCTCTCCTCTAATTTGCGTTTCAATCTCTTTAAGATTCAACTCCTTTTCGGACGATAGCAATGGTAATAGCTGAGCAATAGAGCGTCCGAGGATTTCCTTCATGGGAATATCAAGAACGATAGTTAAGTTTTCACTTGCGGCAATACATCCGCTCTCATCAAAAATACAAAGGAAACCGAAAGACTGGATCTTACCGCATAGGTGGATTTTCTCTTCGTGACACTCCAGTTGACGCATAGTTTGCTAGTTTTTAATCATTTAATTCGCTAATAATAGGAAATTCTCGAAAGAGATAATTTGCCATACATTATAAATCTAGCACCCCTCTTCAAACATGTCATATCTTAGGCTAAGATAAAAAAAAATTGCGACGAATAACAGATCAAACGTTTGTTTAAAATTTATTCTGAATAGCTGATCGTTCAAACCACTGGTATTCAAAACCATAAGCAATTGTTCCTTTTAAAAATAAAAAAGCTAGGTTGGAAAGGACCTAGCTTTTAAAACTTTCTTCACGACTGGACAAGCCGTATTTAAATAAGGAACAATACTTTTAACGAAGTTGTTTGAATAATTTGTTTTTATCTTTTAATAGCTTTCATTCCTGAAGATCAACTCACTTAAATCTTTCCAAAACGATCTATTTCGAAGTGTAAGCATACCCTGACCATGGTAATAAGGAACAGTCCTGCACTGCAACAGCGTCAGTCTCTGCCAAAAGGTCGGCGTCCGGTACAGTGGTATCAAATGACAAGGTCCATTGCACAGCTGCTGGTAGATTGACATGTTGTAAATGAGCTGAAAAGTTCATCAGGATAATCATTTGCCTCTCCTTTTGTTCCACATAGATACTAAGTACCTTCTTATCACAGAGGCACTCAGTCCTGATATCACTTCGTTGCATATTTTTTAACAACGGATTGCTTTTCCGAAATGCGATCAACGATTTATAATAGGACAACTGTTGCTGATATGGTTGCCTGTTCAATTCGTCCCAATCCAACACAGCTTGCCTAAATATTGTTTCATCCTGTGGATCGGGAACCTCGTGATCTGTGAGAAAATCTTCAAACTCCCGCTTGCGGCCCTCCCGCACCAGCTCTACCAGCTCTGGATCACTGTGACTGATAAAATACGGAAAAGGTCGCACTGTCCCCCATTCTTCGCCCATAAATAGTAGCGGAAGATAGGGCGACATGAATACAGCAAAAGTCATAAGACGTGTTATTTCTCTGGCGTAAAGCGAGGCCGCACGATCACCCAGCATCCTATTGCCGACCTGATCATGATTCTGACTGAAAACAATGAAGCGATCGCCCGGAATACCCGCCGTATCTGTTCCAAAAAATTTCTCGCGATGGAAAGAATAGTTCCCATCAAAAACATAGGCCTTCTCGTAGGCTTTTGCCAGATCTTCCACGCCATTAAACTCCCGATAATAGCCCTTTTTTGGTTCGCCTACGGCTACGCGTAAGGCATGGTGAAACTCATCTAGCCACTGCGCATCCATCGCAAAACCATTTTTTGCCAAGGGGTCTAAAAATCTTCTGTCGTTAAGATCGCACTCAACAAAGAGATATCGATTTTTCCCTGTTTTAGCGATCACATTATCCGTTTCCGCACGGATTTCCTGAAGGATGTGAATTGGACTGAAATCCTTGATCGCATGTACTGCATCCATACGCAGCGCATCAATGTGAAAGTCTTCAAACCACATCCGTACATTGTTGACTACCAAATCCCGCTGTCCGTGACAGAAACGGTCGTCATAATTGAGTGCATCGCCCCAGGGCGTTCGATATTTCTCAGTGAAATAAGGACCATACTGCGCAAAATAGTTTCCTTCGGGGCCCACATGATTATAGACCACATCGAGAATTACAGCTATACCAGCCTCATGACAGGCATTAACTAGCCGTTGCAATTCGGAAGCGCCACCATAAGAATGCTGTACCGCGAATGGAAATACGCCATCATAACCCCAATTTCTCTCTCCGGGAAATTGAGCGATCGGCATGATTTCGATAGCAGTTATTCCCAAATTTTTCAGATAAGGAATCTTTTTGATAACTCCATCAAAGTCATGGGACGACGAGAATGTACCGACATGAAGCTCATAGATGATAAAATCTGATTGTTGCGGCGGCTGATAGTCTTGATCGGTCCATGAAAAAGCGAGGTCTACAGCTTGAGACGGTCCATGAACACCTTCCGGTTGTGAACGAGAAAGCGGATCAGGAAATTCGTTGTCGTCTACCCGTATTCTATACAAATCGCCCGCACGGATTAGATCACTTTCGGCATACCAATAACCGTAGGCTTGCTGCTCTAGCGGTATTTCGACACCCATATTATAAAGCATGCAATAGACATTCTTTGCATTTGGCGCCCATACGCGAATCTCCCATAGCGCACCATTGTATTGAACTCCTAATTGTCTAATTCCTGTTTTGCTCATAATCCAGTGGTCGCTCTATTGTGATTGAAATAAAAGAATCGAGCGCGAGGGAACTAAAACCGTATCCCCAGCTGGAAACTCCACAAAATCACCTATCCTATCGCTATTCGTATCTATGATCTTATTCCAGGAAGCCCCATAGATTTCACTAGGGAGTTTATAGGCGACATCTTCCCAATGGGCATTAAATAAAAGGTAAAAATTGGCATCCACTATTTTATTACCAGCGGTGTCTACTGATCGAATTCCCTGACCATTGAGAAATACAGCAAGGGAACGGGCATAATCCTCCTGCCAATGATGATCATCCATCTCAGATGCGTCTGGGAGAAACCATACGATATCCTCGACACCCGTACCACGAATGGGTATACCTTGAAACCATTTACGACGGCAGAATACAGGATGTTCACGGCGAAAATGAATTAATTTTTTAGTAAAATCCAATAAAGTTCCATCCACGCTGGTCCAGTCCAGCCAAGAGATCTCATTGTCCTGGCAATACGCATTATTGTTGCCTTGCTGTGTTCTGCCCAGTTCATCGCCAGCGACGAGCATAGGCACACCTTGCGACAGGAACAAGGTCACCAGCATATTTCGTTTTTGTTTTTGTCTTAGGCTATTAACTGTAGCATCCTCTGTAGGTCCTTCGACCCCGCAGTTCCAGGAGCGATTGTGACTTTCACCATCTTGATTATCCTCGCCATTGGCTTCGTTGTGCTTATCGTTATACGATACAAGGTCATGAAGTGTAAATCCATCGTGTGCAGTAATAAAATTAATGCTGGCGGAGGGTGTTCGATTATCTCCCCTATATAAATCGGAGGATCCTGTAAGGCGATTGGCAAATTCAGCAATCATGCTATCTGCCCCGATCCAATAATCTCGGATACAATCACGGTATTTTCCATTCCATTCTGCCCAGCCGGCAGGAAATTCGCCAACTTGGTAGCCGCCTTCTCCGATATCCCAAGGTTCCGCAATGAGTTTAACCTGTGAAATCACCGGATCTTGATGAATAACGTCAAAGAATGAACTTAATTTATCGACCTCGTGTAACTCCCGTGCCAATGCTGATGCCAAATCAAAGCGGAACCCGTCAACATGCATTTCCTCAACCCAATAGCGCAGACTGTCCATAATCAGACGTAATACATTGGGTTGACGTGTATTTAAGGTATTGCCAGTTCCGGTAAAATCCATATAATACCGTGGATCTTCCGCCAAGCGATAATAAGAAGCATTATCAATCCCTCTAAAAGACAGTGTTGGCCCCATTTCGTTACCTTCGCCGGTATGGTTGTAGACAACATCGAGGATCACTTCGATACCGGCATCATGTAAGGCCTTGACCATTTTTTTAAATTCCATAACCTGCTCACCATGTGTACCTGAAGCGGAATAGCGCACATCGGGAGCAAAAAAACCGATGCTATTGTATCCCCAATAGTTAGTGAGTCCTTTGTCCTTTAAATGACGGTCAGTCAAAAAATGATGGATCGGCAACAATTCGACGGCAGTAATACCCAGTTCTTTCAGGTAATTTATAGCAACAGGATGTGCCAAAGCAGCATAGGTTCCTCTTATTTCTTGGGGAATGTCAGGATGTGTCGCTGTAAAACCTTTTACGTGGGTTTCATAAATCACACTCTGATGCATCGGTACCCGCGGCGGACTGTCGTTCCCCCAATCAAATTTGTTATCAATAACAACAGCTTTGGGGACAAAAGGAGCGTTGTCCGTTGTATCGAAGCTCATATCGTCCTCCCCTATAGTGTACGCGAATAAAGCATCATCCCATTGTACAGTACCTGATATTGCTTTTGCATACGGATCAATCAACAATTTATGGGGGTTAAAACGGTGTCCCTGCGATGGATCGTGCGGACCATGTACCCGATAGCCGTAGCGTTGTCCTGGCTTAATTCCCGAGAGATAGATATGCCACACTTGGTGCGTCTTCTCGGTTATTTTAAATTTTGCGACTTCCTCCTCATCGGAACTAGTATAGAGGCAAAGTTCAACAGCCTCAGCATGTTCGGAGAAAAGGGCAAAGTTAACCCCTTCCCCATCGTAAGTAGCTCCTAATGGATAAGGGCTTCCGGTATAAATTTTTGTTTCCATCTGTATGTTTAACGGTTGTATAATTTCGTGTAGTAAGCTAATTTTTCCTGGTGGTTTGCTGCAAATGCCCCTTTTTGCATACGCCATACCCAATTGCCAGCTGTGCTGGCGGGACGGTTCATGCGGCAAGATCCATCAAGATTCAGGATATCTTGCATCGCGATAATGACGCTGTCTGCAACGGATGCGTAGAGTGAACGTATGAGGACATCATTTAGATTTGTATTTTCAACGATTTGCCCATAGTAATTATTGATCCTTTCTTTGCCCGCTCCATCGAGATCTTGATTAAACCAAGACAGCGAAGTATTATTGTCGTGGGTGCCCGTATAGGCGACAGTATTGCGGTTATATTGATGCGGGATATGAGGTGAACGGGGCATATCGTTGCCAAAAGCAAATTGTAATACGGCCATTCCCGGAAAATTATATTCATTACGTAGCTGATATACCTTAGCGTCTATGTCACCAAGATCTTCGGCGATAAAAGGCATATGATCCAACGAAGTTTTCACATGATCAAAAAAATCCGACCCAGGCCCTACAACCCAGCTTCCATTTTTTGCGGAAGTTTCTTCATGGGGCACTTCCCAATAGGAAGAAAATGCTCGGAAATGGTCAAGCCGTAACGTATCGAATAGCGTACAGTTATGTGACAAACGTTCCACCCACCATTGATAACCATCTTTTTGAAGTGAGATCCAATTATAGGTTGGCATACCCCATAATTGGCCGTCGGCGTTGAAGTAATCGGGTGGTACCCCCGCAACATGATTTATAGTACCGTCTGCTTTTAATGAAAAGTACTGCGGATTGACCCACACATCGGCAGAATCATAGGCAACATAAAATGGGATATCGCCTATAAACCTAATCCCATAATCACGCGCATAGTTTCTTAACGCACTCCATTGCCTAAAAAATAGGAACTGAAACCATTTTTCCTGTTGCAATTCATCTGCAAATCGAGTGGCGAAATCTTCCAGCGCTGCGCTATCGCGAAGCTTATAAAGCGCTGGCCATTGATACCATGGACGATCGTCATGTCTATTTTTCAAAACTTTGAAGAGTGCATAATCATCAAGCCAGGAAGATTCGCGGTCTACAAACTCGGTAAATTCATGCGTAGGCTGCGCTGGAAGACGATGGAATGCATTTTCAAGGAGCCGATATTTTGAGCTGTTTATTTCCGCGAAATCTATTGTTTGCAAGCCCTTCATTTTCAAGGTCTTTAATTCATCCTTATTCAGCAAGCCAAATTTTAATAATTCCTTTAAATCGATGAGTAAGGGATTTCCAGCCCTGCTACTTAGCGTGCTATAAGGCGAATAACATTGTGCTAAGTCTGTAGGCCCCAATGGAAGGATCTGCCACCAGCTTTGGCCACCACGTTGGAGCTGTTTAACAAAACGGCGAGCTTCATTCCCGAGATCTCCGATCCCATAAGGTGACGGTAATGAGCTTATATGCAACAATATACCGGAACTCCTTTTCTGAGTGGAATCTTTATATTTTAAGATCGCCATGGGAAGATCCTTAAAAATAGCATGGATAGGAATTTCTGTGCCTTCGCCACTGCTATCCATCAAAACATGCTGCCAAGTCACAGAACGATGAGTTAAGAGATGAACTTTTGTATCGGACCAATCAAATGAACAGGGCACAAATTTTGAGATTTTACCAATAGCGGCAAGATGTAGCGGTAAAATCACCACTAACCACTCATCCCCTGACCTACGTGCGAAGGCCAATATATGTTTCCTATATCGACCAGTCACCTTCAGTGGAATATAGCTGCTATCCGGTGCAAGTGTATGATCGTCCTTTCTCAGTTTCACCAATTCCTTTATCAACCAAAGCTTTATTCTTCCATCGTGTCTATTTCGCCATAAAAATGGAATTCGCTCTTCTTTGGCTGTCTCTTCGATCGTGTCGAGGAGACTTTTACTTAATTCATAAGCTATAGGTCGTCGGTTGTCGGGATCAACAAAGCTATAGTTCCAAAGTTCTGATCCCTGATAGATATCGGGTATACCAGGACAAGTAAACTTTAAAATTTGCTGAATAAGTGAATTCAATATTCCATAATCAGCGACTGCCTCAATAAATTGATAAAAGCTCGTAAAAAAAGGACGGTCTTTGTCCAGCAAAAAAGAAGCGAAGTCCCGAACTGAAGCTTCATAAACTAAATTTGGATTCTCCCAGCTTGAGCGTTCTTTACCTTCGCGAAGGTATTTCACCAAGTAGTCCAAGAAACGTTTTTCAAATGCTGCACATGCCTTCGCATCCTGTTTCTCCATTGGATAAGAGGAGACCAAAGACTGATAGATGAAATATTCATCATTTGGGTGCGGAAGGTCCTTTCGATATTCATTCCAGACCACATCCTGCCAAATGCGCAGTTGTTTTACCCACTTTTGCGCCATAGCAGTTAGGACCAAAAGGCGGCTCCGTGAATCCTCCCCTCGCTTGGTGTCGTGTGTTGAACTGGCGTTGATTGACAGTGGCCAATCTTTTTGCCGATCCTGCATAAATCGGTGAAATTGCTTGATACTAAGCCCTAAATTCTGTGGATGGTCACCCACTTCATTATGTCCAATAAACCGGTTGTAGGTGTACATCAAGGTATCTTCTACCCCTTTTGCCATTACTGGCCCAGTCAATTGCATGCAGCGGAGAAAGAAATCGGCTAAAGCAGTTTGGTTCGGCGATTGATAAGCTACCTGCGCTTGCTGAAACTGATTTCGAAATTGATCGACCAGCTCTTGGTCGAGCTCGGGGTTCTTCATCAACTTTTCAAAAAGTGAAGACACAAGTTCGAAGTTCCTTATTGACAATGGAAAGCAATCATCATAAAGCCGATAGACCGGAAAAAGTGCAATAAAGGACTTTAAAATGTCCTTTAGCGCATCCCGCTTCTCTTGGTCAACAACACCCAGAAGTGATGCTAACGATTTGGCAAGATTGTCGAGCTCTCCCTGCATCTGATCTGTAAGAATCTTACATTTTTTTGCATATTGATCTTTTTTAATTGATAAGTTTTCGCCAGTAACTTTGCGATAATAGTTATTCAATATTTTCTTTCCCGACTGGCAGGAACATACATTATTACAAACTGATAAAAAATCATAGCCCGTTGTTCCCTGTATAGGCCAGTCGATCGGGAGCTTCTCTCCTTTCTCCAGTATCTTTTCAGCGACGATATACGTTTTTGGACCGATATATTTTCTCAAATTGTAGAGGTAGGCTGTGGGATTATAAAGTCCATCGATATGATCAATGCGGAGTCCATCAATCAGCCCCTCGTCAACGAGTGTTTTGATTAGCTCATGAGACTGCTTGAATACTTCTTCGTCCTGCACATTTAAACAAATTAGTTCGTTGACCGTAAAAAAACGTCTATAATTTATTCGTTTATGTGTATGCCACCAAGGAGAAAGCTCATAATTCTGACTAGTTACCAATTCAAGAATACGATCGGGATCCGCATTAAAGCGTTGCAGCGTAGACGTAAGTATCTCGCCTGAGAGACCTTTAAAGATGTGTATTCGCAACTGCTTCCACTCTTCGTTATCTCCATTGGCTTGAGCGGTATTTATCTGAACCAAAAGGCCGCTAAAATCGGCTTGTGTGTTCCGTAAATAATCGCCCAATATAAAGCCATAGGATTCTGGTGAAATTGGATAAACATTTCCTTGATAAGAAAGTCGAAGACTATCATCGGAAAAAACGACTGTAATTTCATTGTCTGATATTGCTTCATCCAAAGTCTTTGCTAATATAGGTACCATTAATTTTCCCTGCTCAAATAAATTCGAACTATAGCAGGTATCAAAAAAACGGCTAAATGTTGATGACTGTCCAAATTCCAGCAAATCCATGAGCCATTCGTTCGCTGGATGAAATGCCATGTGATTTGGAACGATATCCTGAATCCATTTGATATTGGATTCTCTTAATTGTTTCTTAATAGCCCTGAGCTCGTCGAGTGTACCTAATTCTGGATTTATCTGATGCATATTAACACCGTCATAGCCATGGACACTCCCCGGCGTTGATTGTAAAATAGGTGCAGCATAAATCGTATCTATACCTAGATTAAGCAGGTAAGGAATTATGGCTTTAAAATCAGCAAAGTTAAACGCTTTATGAAATTGAATTCTGTAGGTTGTATTTGGCTTATTAATGGATACATTTCTATTCGTCTGCATAGTGCTGGATTTCATTTTAGTTCAGAACGCCAGCCAGCCATTTTAGTTCAATCGTTTTTCAAAAAAGGGAAGTTGAAATGAGATGGAAGGGGGTTGAAAATAATAAGGCAAAAAAATAATTTAAAATTAAAACGAATCTTTCTGAGCTGCGTTCTACCTGTACTTCTTCAATAATTGCAGTTTAAATTATTATAATATGAAAAAAATAGGAATTACGTTTTCCGCTTTTGATCTGCTTCATGCAGGTCACATTAAGATGCTCGAAGATGCCAAAGAACAGTGCGACTTTCTGATTTGCGGTCTGCAGACAGATCCAACGCTGGATCGTCCAGAAAAAAACAAGCCGACACAATCGGTATTTGAACGCTATATGCAATTAAAGGCATGTAAACATGTGGATATGATTATCCCTTACGCTACTGAGCAGGACCTCGAAGATGTTTTACGTTCATACAAAATACATGTTCGCATTTTGGGTGATGAATATATGGATAAGGCATTTACAGGCAGACAGTATTGCGAAGAAAAAGGGATACGACTTTATTTCAATAGACGGGAAAACAGGTTCTCGAGTTCGTCTTTGCGGAGAATAATTGCATCGAAGGAAAACACTAGTAAGGGCGCCGTGGTCAGTATAAACGATGGGGCTAATTACGCGTTAAAGCGCATAAACGCATAAACTAATAGTAAAAATATGATTATAGGTATTATTTTCGGCGTATTTGACATGTTGCATGTAGGCCATATCGTTGCGCTACAGGAAGCGAAGAGTCAGTGTGATTATCTCATTGTGGGACTTAAAACCGATTCAAATGTACAGGAAGCTGATGGCCATGACACGGCTCAGACCATGGTCGAAAGATTCATCAAATTGGAAGGCTGTCAGTTTGTTGATGAAATCATCCCTTTTGAATCGGATCACGACATTACAGATATGCTTCAGTCACTACCTGTCCACAAATTCTTTATAGGGGAAGACTATAAGATGGTTGATTTTTCAGGCAGAGATTATTGTATTTCAGAGGGAATTGAAATTTGTTATACCAAGAACAAAAACCGATTTTCAAGTCAGTCGCTTCGAAAAATTGTGAGTGAAAAAGAAATTGAGAAGGCGGAAAGGAGTTTTGGCGCAAGTTTAAAATGCCATTCCGCAAATATTATTTCAACTACACCCCAATAAAGGAGCAATGAAATATAGATACTGCAGGCTTGTAAACAATAACAATATCGTTCGTTATGAAAAAAATCAATATCGGTATTATTACGAGTTTAAGAAAGCAGTTGTTTGCCTATCGCATCCTCTTTTCTGAACATGTACAAAGTCCCGCAAGGGTTGTCCTGGAAGCAGCATCTCTTGAATCTATTAGCAGCAATTCTCTCATTCATGAAAAGCCTGAATTGCTGCTGCTCGATTATCGTTTGGTATTTAAAGATACCGCCCTTTTCTTTTCGCTTCTAAATAATCGCTATCCAAACCTGATCGTTATTGTTCTTGTGGATCAAACTCAGCTAAAAGAAGCGAAGCGATGTCAACGGTTTGTTGATGCCTATGTAGCCCCAAACATAGAGATTCTCCAGCTTTTTACACAGATTAGGAATCTAACAGTACGCGCTCCCTTCATGAACGCACATTAGTATAACAAGTGATGGCTTCGTCTTTTAATGAAATACCTGAGATAAGCGTATAAATAACGTGTACTTTGGGGTATTATCGAGAAAATTCCAATCGCAAAAATTTAATACGGTTTTAAATCCTTAGCTGATTATGTTGGCGCGACTCACACAGTGATTCTAACATGCTGATAATGAACAGTCATGACCAATATTAAGTATAAATTACATCTTCCGTAATATTTACCTAAAGATCGTTTCAGCGTTCCAACACGAAGCATTTTGACTAAAATCTGCACTGTTGTTGTTCTATAATTGCCGTAACATTTAGAAAATAACAACATGCAGCACATCGAGATAAACTCATTTTTTAAAGAAAAAAGAAGCCTACTCAAAAATTTCGCTTCGCAATTTACTTCAGATCCGGAGATTAAAAATGATCTTATACAGGACACCATGGTTAATGCATTAAAATCCATCGAAAAGCTTATACATAATCCTAAGGTGGGCTCATGGTTGTATGTGATTATGCGCAACATTTATATTAACCATTACAGAAAAACAAAACGTACTGAGAACTATCACCATGAGTATGCAGCTTTAGCCAGTGCGGATTCTGTTTCAACAAATTTAAGCAGCAGCAAATTTATCCAGGATGATATCCAAAAAGCATTGCGTCAGCTTTCCGAAGATAATTATGAAATTTTCAACATGTTCCTAGAAGGTTATAAATATCATGAAATCGCCGAATACATGCAGATGCCTGAAGGCACTATTAAAACACGCATTCATTTTATTCGAAAGACCATGCAAAAGCAGTTAGCAATATATCATTAATACACGGCATATATTAAATTATAAAAAAATAAAAATTAAAACTATTTACAAATAAATCTTGTTATTTAAACATTATCACTAAATAAATAAATATTATGATTTCAAACAAAACATTACTTGCTTCACTAGCTACCGCAGCGATTTTAGTTTCGTGTAATAATCAAACACCGCAGGAAAAGGCGGCTGAGAAGATGGAGCATGCGGAGGAAAAAGCAGCCGACGCCAATGAAGAGGCAATGAAAACTTCCGAAGATGCTGCGACGAAAGATGCAGAAGCTGTTGTTTATTCCGATAAAGCGGCGGCTAATGCAGCCATTGCTTCAGTGACAGCCCCTGTCCTTTCCAATGATAAAGCCAAGGAGCTTTATACAAAATTAGGTAAAACTTGGGTGGATCGCATCAATGCAGAGTCTGCAGATCAAGCGTTGGATAAAGAGAAATCACTGTTGGATATTAAAAACGAGATCGAAAAAAGTCTTGCTGATGGAAAAATATCTGCTTCGGATAAAGATAACATCATGAAATACCAATCGGATTGTTTAGCCGCTATTAAAGCTGCGCTCTAGAACATACGAGCAAAATAATCAATAAATCATAGGATATTTTGCGATTCACTTTCAAATCGTAAGATATCCTATTATTTTTGTCGTTATCCTTACGGCTCCATTGATTAAAGAAAGATGAAAATTATGAAAATCCATTCGACCAATTATTTTAACACATTGATTGAAGCTGCTGCAGATACCAAAGTAGTTAAGGGCACTATTCCACCATCAAAAAGCAATAAAACCGTTGCTGAACGACAATATGAATTAATCGCCTCTGCACCTTATCAGTATACATCTGACGATATTATTTTCCAAGTCTATGCGGAAAGAAGGGATCTAACGCCAGATGAGTATCCCGAAGCAAGAGCAGTTTTTTTCTCAAGAGGACAAGCTTGCCTGCGAGCTTCCCCCCTTACAAAAACCTATGGGTATGGGATTCATAGTAATAGTGAAGGCAGGATCGCTCTATATGGAATGGAAACAGCAATTTATCAGAAGTTTGTAGCGGATGATAATACAGCGAAAGTTAAAGCAATGAGGTCTACTAGGTAGCACTTGCACAATAAAATGGTGTTGAAAAAATTAACATTTCTCATGAGCAATCAATTGCTCCAAAAAAGAAATCTGCCGTTCGTTTATTTTCTTCCTAGCTTCCGCAAATGTAAACCAACCTCCGCGATCTACTTCTGGATAAGTTTGCATTTTTCCGGATTTCGGCGGCCATTCCATTTCAAAGGTATTGCTTACCAGATCAGCAGGATCTATATCTCCTTCAATTGCCCAGCACTTAACTATTTTTCCTCCTTTCTGTTGAATAGCTTGTAGCGCAATAAAATTTCCGCTGGGAAGATAGCCTGTCTCTTCAATAAATTCCCTTTTGGCTGCTTCAAGTTCATCTTCATACAAATCGATTTCTCCCTTAGGAATTGTCCAAGAGCCTTCATCTTTTTTCGTAAAATAGGGACCACCAGGATGTACTAAGAAAAAATAAATTTCTAGCGCCTCAAATTTATACAATAACAATCCAGCACTGGTATTTATCTTTTTAGCCATTGTTGCTGCTATTCCGTAACCGAATCCATGTAGGGGCATGATCGCTGCTCTTTTCCCAGCCGCGAACATGGCGATCAATACCGCCTTCAATCAAACGATTCTGAATTGAAGGGCTTAATAGGATATGATCTATACGCAAACCGGCATTTCGACTATAAGCCTGACGAAAGTAATCCCAGAACGTATACACCTGCTGATCCGAAAAAAGCTGACGAATCGCATCCTGCCAGCCCGCTTCAAGAAGTTGACTGAAAGCCTCTTTAACCTCCTTTCTGAACAATGCATCGTCGACATATTTTTCAGGTTTATAGGTATCCATTTCAGTTGGAATAATGTTAAAATCGCCGATGAGTATCGCTGGAATATCCATACTAAGCAACGTTTTGGCCCGCTTAGCTAAGCGCTCAATCCACGTCAATTTATACTCAAATTTGGGCCCGGGAAATGGGTTCCCATTGGGCAGATAAAGACAGCAAATCGCGACTTGCTGGATCATAACCTCCAAATAACGGCTTTGAACATCTTCGGCATCACCTGGAAGCACTCTAGAGATTTCTTCGATCTCATATTTAGAAAGAACCGCAACCCCATTCCAGCTTTTTTGACCGTGCCAAACGGCATGATATCCGATGGCATTAATTTGTTTCAGTGGAAAACGTTCCTGCGGAGATTTCAACTCCTGGAGGCATACAACATCAGGCGATTCTTCGGCCAACCAGCGAAGCAAGACTGGTAGACGCGCATTGATACCATTAATATTATAGGTAGCTATTTTCATGAACTCATTTTTAACTTAAATAAACAACCAAAGGAACCTCTTTATTGTTTGAAACTGCTAAGAAAAATTTAAGCGAGGAAAATTGAACATCTTTAGCAAAACAGCACTTATTTATGAAATTTGTATGGGATTAAATGACTATTTAAGTGATACGACTATAAATTCATTTCTCCAACGCTATAAATACGTATTTAACCTGTATTTTTCGGAAGTTCCTTAGCTACCCTACGCTATTTCTATTCAAAAACTACGGTTAAAGCTTCATAAACATCCTTTAGGTATAAATTTTGTTTCAATTACATCAAAAGAATTTACACTCAAATAGCGTACGGATATGGAAAATATTGAAAAGAAAGCAAAAAAAATAGGTTTGGAAAAAGGCTACTATTTATTGCTAATGGCCATTTTGGATCTTCCAGTTGAAGAAGTACAAAATACAGTAAAGGAGGGTTAAATCATATGAAAAAAATAGCAATCATCAGTACTTGTCCGCCTCAAGAATGTGGGTTAGCAACTTTTACGAAAGACCTTAAACAAGGTATGGAATTCGATCCTACTGTACAAATTGACATCATCGCTTTATCTAAACATGGATTAGAGGATTTTAATGAATCTGTACGCTTTGTCATCTTTCGGGATCGACTTGATAGTTATCATCAAGCAGCTCGTATCATCAATGAGGAATATGATTATTGTATTGTGCAACATGAATTTGGAATATTTGGTGGTGCCGACGGTATTTTCATCACACAAATCGCCAACAATCTTACTATACCATTATTAACCGTATTTCATACTATTCTGCAAACCCCTTCATTGCAGCAGAAAGAAATTATGGAATTACTTCTGGAAAAATCTCAGGTGGTTGTCAGCTTATCGCCAAAAGGAGTAGAATTGTTAAAGGAGCAATTTGATTCGGCTCTTACGGATAAAATTAAAGTTATACCGCATGGCGTGCCGCAGTTTGACTATAATCAGGGGTTAGCCAAGTACAGGTTGAATTTACAGCAAAACTTTGTGATGATGACTTTTGGTTTAATCGGAAGAAGTAAAGGGCTTGAATATGCCATAAAATCCCTGTCGGGTATCGATCTTCCTGGATTCAAATACTTGATTGTTGGAAAAACACACCCCAATGTGCTTGCCCATGAAGGTGAATCTTACCGATTCGAACTTCAAAATTTAGTTGATCAACTAGGTTTACAGGATAAAGTTGTTTTTATTGATAAATTCTTAACGGATGAAGAACTTAAAGAGTATCTGACGGCATGCGATATATACTTATCCCCATACCCTCACGAACAACAAATAAGCAGTGGAACCTTATCTTTTGCAGTAGGCGCGGGAGCTGCAGTTATCTCCACTCCTTACTGGCATGCCAAAGATCTATTGAAAGATGATCGTGGCATTCTCACTCCGTTTAACGACATAGAATCCATGCGTGGCAACATCAAATTATTGTATACCTCCCATCGACTACTCGCTTGGCATCGTTTCAAAGCACGCAGCTACGGAGAACAAACTGTATGGAAAAACGTAGCAAAAATGTATATCGAACTTCTAAATGGAGTAACAACACCGGTGAGATCTTTAATTGATTATGAAAAATACCTCTCTTTTGATTTGAAAAGAGAAGCATAAAGTTAAAGGGCTGTCCGAGGAGTCTAACTTTTCAGGGCAGTGATTAACGTGGACAGCCCTTCCTTTTTACTATTTTATGTACATCCCATCCAATTCAACAGCCTTTCGGATAATCAATTCTCAAACGGATTGGCTTGACTTTTTACTCACCCTATTTAGTCGTAATAGCCTATTTAAAGTTTCGAATGCCTTTATGGTATAAATGGCCTGCGCTTCTTCCATTTTGACGCTCGATTGAAGTTCAATTTTTTCGGTAGATATAATCTTGTCCTTTTCAGCAATTGAAATATAGGCGAACAATTTACCAGCTGATTCGGGCACGGCTGTTGCATATCCGGTTGTGGCAATAGCCCATGTTGTACCAAACAGGTTGCTTACTGCAAGTGCCATTTCTTCGGTAATTTTCGGAGATACGCAGTCGCATCTTTCGGCTTCCTTTGCATCTACCTTTAGTATTTTTATCTTAGCATTGATCGTATAGGTGGTCACTCCCCCAGCGAAAACTTCCATTGCTCCCTCCATCTGTGAACAGGCTAACTGCAACAATCCCGCTGTCACACTTTCAGCAACGGCAATACGATCTTTAGCATCTTTGAGATTTTGAGCGACTTCGCGCAGTAACAATTCTGGAAACTCTATTTTCATTATATATTAATATAAGGTCATCTACATATGAAGGCATTGCCTACGCTATCTTTATGCCACATGGTATATTTTAATCTCAGGATTATTGCTTATTAGTGGCTTTAGTGCAACGAGGATGATATTATTGTATAATTCTGTTGACAAAAAGGCCTCAGCATCTTCATAAGTATCAAAGCCATATAAGAGCTGTATATCCTCATCACTGAAGAGTAGCTCCTGTGTTTTCGCTCCTTTTATTTGTTCTCGAAATAAATCTTTGAACTTATTATATGTACTTGTCAATTCCCCCCTATTGGAAGAATTCATTTTTAACACAATTTGCAAATATGCTGTCGTCATTTGTTCCTTATTTTTATTGTCCATAATGGTTTAAATTTCCCTGACCCGGTACGAATGGATTGGAATTGCCCAATCCAAATGTCTCTAAAAACCAAACAGCTTCTAACCAAAGATCGTTTGTAATAAATTAATATTCCTTCGTTATCTAAGCTAACTTTAGCATAAACATTTTAGATGATATGCATGTTAAGTAAAAGGACGATCTTTGCATACTAACATTGAGATAAAATCTATCAGCACATGATATATTCAAAAATAGCGCTGTCAAATGTACTTTTCGTATTAATGGCACTCACTTGTACAGGACAGAGTTTTGATCGCCAACTGAGGAATCAAAAGGAAAAGACGCAAAAGGAATTTTTGAAGTTTATTACTGAAATAGGAAGTAAAATAACGGATTCGACCTTAACGACCGAACAGCAAAATGCACTATTTAACCCGATCGTTGCGTATGCTCATAAAGAACATACTGGCTTAACACGATTGCGCAAAAAATATTTTGAAAAAATACAGGCTCCACCAACAGCACTTAATGCATTTATTTTTGATAGCAAGCCTCCTGAGGAACTGTCAAAAATGTTGGAAACCCCACAATTCACGACAGTAACCTTGCTACAGTGTTATCGACCTATCGAAATAGCGCGACTTATCATTATGGGAATATCGATCTGGCCATGTCTAAAGTAGATAAATCCTCGCCTATCAATTTGATGCTTTCACACGATCCCTCCCATTGGCGCGCAGAGATCCTACCCAAATATCCCACAATCGACGTCACTTTCAGCGGGCATACGCATGGGGGACAATTCGGCTATAACAACCCGAATTATCAGTGGAGTCCGGTCAAATATGCTTACCGCGAATGGGCAGGCCTGTACCGTGAAAAGCATCAGGCACTGTACGTAAATGTTGGCTTCGGTTATCTAGATTATCCAAGCCGAGTTGGGATACTACCGGAGATCACTATATTTCACCTGAAGAGTAAAGGTTAAAGCAAATTAAATACTATCCCTGATGGATTTTTCACCCAGTACATATTTTCGGGTAACGCATTAAATTCATCACAGATTTCAACACAATTTCTAATCGAATTTCCTATCGGCTGGTCTGAAATACCAAGAAGTAGCAATTAGAATAATGTATAATAGTGCCGGAGCCATTAAAGCGAAAGAATCTCCCGATGCAATATGCGAATACAAGGCACCAGTAGCCGTAAAGAAAATACCCGCATATGCCCATTCTTTCCAAAGTGGTCTTTTGGGCCAAAGCAAGGCAACCACAGCTAATAGTTTCCAGATTCCTAGTAAAGGAAGTATATAACTCGGATATCCCAAATGGTCTATATTTTGTATCCCACCTGCTCCTTCTGTTTGAATTTTAAAAATCTGTATGATAGCAGTTGACAATAACCCTACAGCCAACCATATGGTTGCTATCCAATAAATTATCCGATTTCTTTTCATAATGCGTTGATTTATTTATTATCCTGTTAATTACTTTACATTCCTAGCCACCTCTCCTATCTTCAACACCCGGTATTATCCTTGCCACCCAAAATAAAGCAGCTCTTTTACTGACCGTTCTTTATTATGTAGCTATTTGACTACAAATATAAATGTAGTTATGTAACTACGCAATATTATTTTCATTTTTTTAAAGCGAGGCATTGAATACAACGGCTATCCTGCGATACCCCAATTAAACCTGCTAATTATTTTTTCATATATTTGAGTTAAGATCAATCCAACGTCACGTAGTAACAACAAAATAACCGTAGTTACTATTCATCGCTGCGGTGGGCCGGAAATTCTGGAAGGATGCCGTAACATTGTGGCTAAACAAGGAGGCTGCAAGGTAGGTGAAGCCGTCATCACAACTGCAGGCAAGCTAGCCGCTAAATATGTAATTCATACAGTTGGACCAGTGTGGAATGGTGTCATTACACCGTTTCTGATGGCCGATACAACACTTAAGCAGATCAAAATAGTATGTTTTGACGATGATAACTTTCTACTGATCAATCAAATAGTAATATAAACCTAACATAAAACTAAGACTACTCCGCTTCAAATTCCCATCTATATTCATAGGAAGGAACAGGCTTATCAATGTGTGGAAATTGCAGTTTTTTGAGTTCCCTTATATGTTCAAAATCTTTATTTAGAAGTAAATATATACCTGCGTTCTTACCTATTTCTCTTAATATTTCTGGGGTAATCTCTTTTTATCGACTGTTGGCAGATATGATCATTTTTACAAATTGCTTGCCCGATGAAGTTATATACGGATTTAGCGTATAGGGCCCCGGAATACCAGTATTTTCGTGAGATTGTCCTGCCAATACATCATTGATATAGATAGCATAGTCTACATTTTTTATTTCATGGTAGAGAAAGTATGATTTTACGACCGGGGCTATTCCGCTATGAGCAACCTCAGCAACCTCATCATTTTCCCTATCTCCACCGCCACTGTTAAACGACATAAACAACACAACACAGTACATAGCAATGACGATATTTTTTTTCATTTCGTATTTTCTCCTTATTTTTAAAACTGTCGCAATATTCCTTTGATAGCGATTCTAAGCCAATACGACCAACAAGTTAACAACCCAATTTAAGGCCTTAAAACAAGAAATTGCGGATGGCTATACAGCTTATTAAGATACAAATTAGTCGGAATAAAATGGGCTATACAGGTTATTTTTTTACAGGAGAAGTAAGAAAAGTGTAACCATATATCAACCTCTTGGCCGTATTTAAAAGAAAGAGAAACTTCCATCTTTTTAAAATTTCTTTATAAGTCACTATAATTCAGGATATTTGGAAAAATAAACACCCTACCAGTATCTGTTTAAAACATTGGTTATCCAATAGCTGGATAACCTTTTTTGTGCAAGAAGCTATCCTGAAGTTGCCCCACTCTCAATATAGCATGTCGAACAGTATGTAAACACAGCTTCACGATTGTTCGGCTGTCATCTATCTCGGTAAACTTTCGGGACGGCGCATACGATAAGAAGTCCCTGTGATGGCGTGCAAAAAGGCCTCAATATCTTTTATTTCATCTTTTGTCAGATTTAGGGGTTGCATCAATGGATCAGTTACAGGATAAACTGGATCTTTTGCTTTCTGCTCAGCAGTAGCGGAATTCATCTGCATACCACTATTGTACATATTCAACAGACCGGTCATATTCCAAAACAATCCGTTGTGCATCCACGGATCGGTATTCATCACGTCACGTAGGGATGGTGTACGGAAACGTCCTACATCAGCAGGATCCTTTGTAATCTCGTATCGTCCCAGGTCCTGATATTTCCGTTTGTAATAGGTGAGACCAATATTGTGATACAGATCATCGGTAAAAAATTGACCATTATGACAATTCATACAGCGCGCTTTGGTGCGAAATAAATGAAGACCGCGCACTTCCTGATCAGACAACACTTTATAATTGCCATCTAAAAACTCGTCAAAACGGCTTCTTCTACTTGTTAATGTCCGTTGAAAAGCACTCAAGGCTTTCAGTACCTCCGGCATCGAATAATCGGTTTCCCCGAAAGCATCCACAAACAATTTGTTGTATCCGGGGATGGCCTTTAGCTTGGGAATCAGTTTTGTCAATTCCATATCCATTTCATGATGAGCTTCAATAGGACCCAACGCTTGTTCCTCCAATGAGCCAGCACGACCGTCCCAAAACAATTCCTTGCGTGCATACACATTGAGCAAAGATGGCGTATTACGCGTGCCTTCAAGATGATCATTACCAACTGGTACGGTAAGCTTGTCAGCCCAGGAAGTCTGGGGGTTGTGGCAGCTACTACAGGATATCTGATTGCTTCCCGATAGAATGGGGTCAAAAAAAAGATATTTCCCCAACTTCACATCAGGCTTTTCCATTAAAGAAAAATAACCGGTATCGATCTTGGGTAGAGACTTAAATTCATTCCAATGAGCCCCTACATCAATTGTTGGTTTTGGCCATTCGCTCACCGGCCGTCGATAATAAAGCTGTATCTCATCATCAAAGGCTTGCTGTTGATCTTTCATAGAAAGCAAACCCACAAAACCAACAATAGTGGCCAATACACAAAACTGCTTTTTCATTCTCTCTTAATTATGCTTATAAACAAGTACGATAACTATTTTAAAATATATAAGAAACCCCCAATTTACCCAGAAACCAATTTTTACCCGGTACACTTGACAACGTATAGTCTATCGGCACCAAATTACCCCTACACTGATAATCCATCTGGAGCTGTATGCTCCAATTGTTCTTTGCATGATGCGTGCCCCATACCCAGGACATATTCCAGCTATTACTTGGAGCGGTGTCGTAAAGATAATCTTGATACAGTATCTGCTTCCCAAAATCCCCTGTATTCAACTCAGATACGTAGAGATTATGGCTTGGTGACCATTGTTTAGTATAGGCGATTGTTCCTATTATATCGGCCGACTGGCCGAGCCGGAATGTTCGATTCAGTCCCAGTCCCAGTTTAACTTGATCAAATTCCATTTGGTTACCACTAACACCATCTTTTTTCTCGGTCTTATACATACCAGCATGGCCTTCAAACAAATACTGATGTACGGCTAATTGAGTTTTAAACGAAATTTCATGCCGACGATAGGTGTAGTTATTTGCTAGATAACTATAATTAAAATCCTGTCCATTTTCAATTTGTCCCTGCAGCGCTACTCTTAGCAATCGCTTACGATGCATCTGCCGGCTCCATAAAAAATCGATTGATCCGATATCTTTTTTATAATCATTTAAGGACAAATAGGTCTGTTTTGAGTTATCATTTCGTCTGAATGATTGTTCTTCATTTAGATAGCGACTATTAAAATAGATCTTATTCCTATCATTGGGTTTCAGCAAGATATGCGCGCCGACGCCTTTACGGTGAATAATATCGTTGTAATTGATCTCTTTTAGTCGCTCACTCGCACTTCCAAAACCGTTCATCATCCAATTGACATACAATGGGTCTTCTGTATTGGTTGTATACTTGTCATTTTTATAGCCCACGTTGACCCGTTCAGAACCATATCCCCAAATACCAGCAATATGATAAGAAAATGTTGGCAGATTGTGACCAACACTCAATTCAAACTGCAGGTTCATATCTTTGATATCGCCTCTGGGATCATTATTGGAGTAGTGAGAGCCTAATCGATAATCGATGCCCAGGGAAATCGGGAGCTTAGCATCGAAGAATGCTCTTTGGATTCCCGCATCGAGCTTATAGGTCTCTCGACTGTATTTATTTTTTCGCAACGAACCAAAATACAATGGCGCATCGACATTCCATCGTGACTGATGGCGCAAAGCAGTACTGTCTTCTGCGGAGCGGTCATATGAAAATCTTCCCCAAAAGCTAGTTTTGCGCCAATCGGTCTTCCCTTCCGTATACAATTGGGATTGAATGAGCCCATCAGTTCCTTGCGCCGCCTTAAAGTCCCCTTGCCCCCTGCTGTGCCGAATACCAAATAGAGAAGATCTATTTTTGATTTCCTCAGGAATCCATACCCTATTTCGTATGGCCATATCATGCATTACTACAAATGATGGCTGATACCAATAGGTCAAAGCTGCTGTTGAATCTAAAGAATTAGACGTACTCTGCCCGAAGACAGCGTGGTGGGCTAAGAAAGCCCCCCAAAATAACATGATGTATCTCACACTTTTCATTCAGGTATTTTTTATAAAATACCAGCTTTCCAACGAAAAAGCTGGTATTGGGAATAACCGTTTTTCATTAATCACCAAATCCAAATGGATTTGCTTTTATCGCGATAAAATCTTCTGTGGAATTATTTGTATCTTTTAATTTACGAACTCCATTGTTCGTTTTTTCGGTTTTGCGAATTACAGATTGCGATGAATAGCCACCTAATGGTGCGAAAGTAAAACCTGCATCCTGTGACGCCGTCAATTTTTTAGGAATTCTCGCGTCCTTGGTGTTTGGCTGTACTTCTACGGCATCCATAATCCAACCGACAGGTAACTGTCTGTATTTTTTTGCGGTGGAAGTCGGAACACTGATGGACGGTTCCGCATAGCTCTTCAAATTCTCCACATCTGAACGATTCGCGTACTTAAAAATAACATAAGCATCCCGCCCTAAATTATCCAATATCCAGTCATTCCCCGTATAATCCAATATCTCCACATTGGGAACAGCCGGATTGTCAATATCTGTTGCAAAAGGAGTTTTGCCAGGGATATCTCCAAAATAAACCTCAAAATTAGCTTTACTCAGATCTACTGTAAGATCCGGATTCTTGATGGCTACTTCTTTTCCATTATTACCAACAAACGGTGCTTTATGGTTTAGCGCATTTTGCGCAATTACAATGCTTTTACCAGGTTCCACTGGATAGGTCTTTCCATTGCCAGGAATCATAAATAAATCTCTTAAGTAAACATAGTCTGTATTTTCTGATTCGTAGCCGCCCATTCCTGAAGATTTACTCCAATCCAATTGGCCATTGGATTGATAGTAATCGGATTGACTGGTCGGAGATTGCCTTCCCCATAACCGGCCAAAGTAAAGACTATCGGCATATAAAACACGTTCTGTATTATTGTAAACTTCAAAAAACTGATCCCTGAATACCGCTCCTTCTTTATTATCAGAACCTGCATAGTAAATCTGCTTGATGACAAAGTCGCCCAATAGACCTGCAACCAATTCCATATCCAAAGTCGTAGAACTGGTTAAACTGATTTTTTTCAGCGAAGCATTGAATGTCACGTCTTCAATACTTGATTCTCCTGTCAAACTGTTGTATTGCGCTTTGGGTATCGTAATAGAAGCATCAATATCATATTCACCCGGTATAATAGAAGTCAGGTTGACCACACCTTGGGACGAAGAATATGTAGCACTGGTTTTTGTTGCCAGATTGGTTATCTTAACAATAACCTTGCTTAAGTCCAACTTGGTATTAAAATTTTCAGAAGCATATTTTAAATTCAGCTTAATATCCAGCGGTTGTACACCGGATGTATTATCTTTTTTACAGGAGATAAAAGGTAAAAAGAGAAAAGGAATTAAGTAACGAGTTTTCATTGTGTTTAGTTTTTATGTTAAAATTTATAAGTCAGTTGGGCGCCATAGTTGGGAGATGAATTTGGGGCTTGCACTGAAGAAGCTCCTTCCCTATAAAAGCGCGGTTGGTAATCCAGAAAATTATAGACGTTAAATGACAGGTAAATATTCTTGCCTATTTCCTTGGCCATATTGAGACCAAAGTTCCAGTAGATGTAGTTGTTTTCAATATTTA
This sequence comes from Sphingobacterium sp. UBA865, assembly GCF_002295765.1. Classification (NCBI taxonomy): domain Bacteria; kingdom Pseudomonadati; phylum Bacteroidota; class Sphingobacteriia; order Sphingobacteriales; family Sphingobacteriaceae; genus Sphingobacterium; species Sphingobacterium sp. UBA865. The sequence goes on from NZ_DBGB01000023.1 coordinate 141,512, forward strand.
CCAAGTCAGCTTCATTTTTCCTTGCTGTGTATAATTCGAGATGCTTCGGATTGTATATATCAAATTGATCAATGATATGATACGTATAATCACGTGTATAATATCCTACAGGAATAATATCTCGGTAATTAGATTTATTGTAGTTTAATAATTCACAGTCTGCACTCAGTTCAATAATCAAACGCAAAGCGGGAAAATGAGTTGAACTTCGTAACTGCGCTCGACTTAAATAGTTCTTGGTAGATTTGGACGGAAAAAATCCAAGGATAACGTCATCTAACGCTGCCTTTTCGGCATTAAAATTCAAACGGCTCAGCGCACTGGAACTAGAATTGGCTAGGGTAAATGCGGCAGTAGCGGAGAAAGTTGTCATAATCTGTTGAATTCTAGGTGTAGAATACATGACTTCCGCACCAATATTGGACGATTTATTACTATTGGCAAAGTACAGATTGGACATTAAATAGCTTCTCGTCCCCGTCTGTTCAACTATTGGTTTACCCCCGGGCACCTCAGTAGCCGAATAGGTAGGCAAGTCAATGAGTTGATCAGCCGTAACCGTGTTGATTCCGCGCGTATTTTTTTTATAGAAAAGATTCGTACGTAGCTGATGCCCATTCTTATGCCATGAAAACGATGATTCCAGCGTTTGCCCTACACTACTTTTGAGATTGCTATTATCTTTTTCATAACGCCGCAAGTAAATCAATGCCATACTTTCGTCAACCTTACCATTATAAGAGTTGAGCAATATAATTTCATCAAAAGTAGGCCCGGGATATAGTTGTGCTAATCCAGGAGATTTGAAGGATATGCCGTATGCTAGCCCAATCTGAGTTGATTTAGAAAGTGAATAATTGATGTTGGTTCTTGGAGAGATGGAAGAGTGACCATTCATAAGATCCCAGCGAACGCCCGCCCGCATGCTAAGATCCCTTCCCCATACTTTTGTCCGCATAGCATCCTCAGCATACAAGCCCAGGTTTTGCAAAGCGTTTGTTAATGAAAAATCATAATACCTATCCGATCTCGCTCCAAGATCCTTTTTGGGAATAGAAGGATCTGCAATTCGCCCCTTTCCACGGTTGATGTCATAACTATAGTTACTTCCAAAGTTTATTTTGTGGATAATATCGCCGGTAATTGCGATGGCATTTCCTTCCAATCGGGCATTTAAATTCAATGGTCTATTATCCACATGATCTAGCGCAGTATACTGACCAGGTGCATATTGTCCTTCTACAATTCCAGTTTGCACAGAATCGGTATAAAGCACGACTGCACCATTATAGTAATACTCCCGATAGGTTTTCTGCAGTGTTGAACTTATTCCTGCATTGAGACTAATGCTTTTAAGGAATTTATGGTCCAATTTGTAACTGGTTCGGCTAGCAGCATTCCAACCCCGGCCGCCAAAAGAAATGGCATTCGAGAGTGGGTCATCTGGATCTTTTCGGACCTGATCAATAACTTTATTGTAAGAGCCTGAGAAGGTTTGTTTCAGACGCTTATCTGCGCCAAAATAGTTTGTCCATATCAAAGTTCCGTTTACGCGGTCGTATTGTTTCAGCTTATCTCTATTGTCTGCGTAAGACTGCACATAACCTAAATCCACATTAATTGTCCCAAGCTTTTTTCCGAGCTGCATTCCCTTAGACAGACCATATGAAGTTGCATTGCTCCGCACTTGAAGCCTAAAAAAAGCCGGAGTCTTGCCAGCCTGCCTTTCGATAATAACGGCACCATTTGATAAATCGCCATAGCGTGCCGGTGCTACGCCAGAAATAACTTCCAAATGTTCGATATTTTCTATCGGAATCTGACGCAGATCCAGACCGCTAAACACATTTTCTCCAGAATAGAATTTTCCCGTTGTCGGTCGACCGGTTAAACCATAATCTGAAGGTCTAATTGCATTCGTTGCGGAAGACATGCCAAATATTCCAGCGTTCCGCCCTTGCATATTACCATTGTTACCCAAAACCATGTCATCCATTATGATAGCGACACCAAAGGAGTTATTCAGTTCATTCGCGTCTCGCGATCGTCCTGTAGTCTCACTAAAAGCACCTCTCAGCGTCAGATTTTGCATCTCCTGCACAGAAGGGGCTGTATTCTTCCGGTTTGGCAATCGGTTCAGCAGATCGTTTAAACTTAGCGCCGGATAACGTTCAATCATTTCGCGATCAAATACGAGTGATGAGTTGCTCAACTCCCCTCTCTTCGCCTGTACCCCAACTTCTTCAAGAGCAAGACTCATATCTTGCAACAAAAAATTTTCAATCTTTTGCATCGAATCTAACAGGACTGTCCTTTCAACCTTTTTCTTACCAATGTAGGAAACCGATAGCGTAACAAGTTTGCCATACTGCTCTTTAGGGATGGTTAAACGATATTCACCACGCCCATCGCTCATACTGGAGAATCCTAACTGATCCAAAATAACGGTACTTCCCAATAGGACTTTCTTATTACCATCAGTGATCTTTCCCCGGATGTATATCGACTGTGCATGCGCAACTGCAATTGTGTAAAATAAAATAAAACTACTCCAATAGAGCTTTTTCATAAGTGAGAATAAAAGCGCACAAAAAGGCACATCTATTTAAAATGATTCTAAACAGATGCAAATGTAACGTATTTTAACACAGAATTTCAAATTATTTTTAATAATTCTAAATAAACTACTGCATAAAAAATTAAATATGAACTAGAAAGACGCAAAAAACAGAATACTGATACCGGTAATTTTTACTTCGAAATTGTGCGTAATGCTTTTCGAATAATGTAGTGTGTTTCCTTGGTATTACTTTCTTCTTCCCAACGATGACAAAGTGCTCTAACAAAACCAGGTTGGCTTTTGCTTGCGTCATTCAGCCAATTTGCGACGCTATCCCGAACATATTTTGAAGGATCGGATTTTAGCGGTTCTAAAATAGGCAAGGCTAGACTTGTTTCCTGCTTCAACCGATCGATGTGCTTACACCATACGCCCCTCGGTCGGGTTGACTCCGTAGCAAAACGCCTCACATTTTCATCCTTCTCCATCGCCCATAGGCTCAGATAGGTAATGCTCCTGTCCAAATCAAAAGCTATCCTATTACGGATGGCCATCCAGCTGATTTCTCGTACACCAAAATGTGTATCTGCAGCAAAAGGACGTATTGATGAAAGCAGTTCCTCAATTTCAAGCTGTTTATCATTTCCAATCGCGTAGGTCGCCCAGCAACGCACGAGATCTGCAGGATGATTGAATAATATTGTCAGGAAGGTATTATCACGATTTTGTGTGATCATGTCGAACAGCGCACGTCCGATCGTTTCATTGATGGAATTTACCGTCGGTTTCTGTAACTGCTCCAAAAGCAACAAGATTGGCTTTAAGTAGTGAATGCGCGCATTCTGCTGAAGAATGTGCGCAAGTAAAAGCCGTTGGTCAACAGCTAGCCACTCTACAAGATTTGCAGTTTCAATCTCACCGCGGTTCAGACTGGCTAGGCAGTCTATTGAAATATCAGCTGTCCGCCTTACCCCTTTACGTTGTACTTTGCTCATAGCTGTATGATTAACGCATCAATATTAGTCTTAGCTCGGGATTACAGTAAGGACACCAGTTGCCGCGGAAAAAGGCCACGCTAACCGTTCCATTCTCCAGAAGTTTTCCGAGCTCAATTTTGCTATGCAGCGAATTCATCAAACTAAAATTCGGGACCTTGTCCCCTATCTGCAGGCTCTTTTCGATTAGATCGCCAGACTGAAGATCCTGAATGGATCTGCCAAATATTTCCTTTATTTCAAGACGAAGATTAGCTAAATTCGCATTTAATTTAGCAATTTTGTGTTCTAAATTTTTCATGATGCTGTACGTTATTTCTGCAAAGTTTTAAAAGTAAATGCACAATCACAATACCGCATATTATTATCCCTATGGGGCAAAAAAGTCAATTTTATGAGTATAACAGAGAAAGCAATAAAACAAAAAATATGTCCATTGGAATTTGCCGTCAATGCGATTAGCGGGAAATGGAAAATTCCGATTGTCTGGCGTATCAATGAAGGGGAAAAACGCCCAAGTGAAATGCTTCGTGGTATTGCAACAGTTGATAGACGGGTGCTAAACCAACAATTGGCCGAAATGGTCAATGATGGTATTTTAAGTAAACAATCTTTCCATGAGCTTCCTCCCAGAGTGGAGTATTCATTGACACCCTTAGGGAAAAGTTTAGTGGAAGTACTCTGGAAATTAAATGCCTGGGGAGAACTTTTATTGGAAAATTCCAATAAAAATTAGCACAAAGGGGCAGATTCGAGCCACACACCGATGCGCTATTTGTACGAAATGCGTTCGCCCCAGCTATGACAGCTATTTACGAAAACTGCAAAACACAAAATGCTGTTTCGTGTCGAAGGGTGTTATATGGTCAATAGTCATACATTCAATTTTCCTAAAACATGTCTGGAATAAATCGCTTATTGATTGTGCTGAATACTGTTTAATAGTAATGCCACTACATTTCTTTGGCCCCTGTTCAGAAAAAGTTCCAACGACTAAAATACCTCCCACCGCAATTGATTGATCTGCGATTTTGATGTAACGATCAATCTCCTGGCGAACAGTCAAAAAATGAAAGGTGGCCCGATCATGCCAAAAATCATAAGTTGCGTCGGGAACGAAATCCAAGATATCCGAAACAATCCATTTGACTTTAGTCGCCTCATCCCCTAATCGCTTCTTCGCTCGTTCAATTGCAGCGTTGGATATATCCAATACAGTAATATCTTCAAATCCTGCTTTCAGCAAGAAATCAACCAGGAAACTGTCACCACCACCTATATCGATGATTTTCGCCTTTTTTGGAAGGTTAGCTTGCTCTACAAAATGTAGCGATGCTTCTGGATTGGGCTGGTACCAGCTCACTGATTCCAGCGGCTTGTTTTCGTATATGTCTTCCCAATGCTTCTTTCGATTAAAATTTTCCATCTGTCTATTGTCCTGGTAAAATTTGATGATTGATATCTAATGCCCTAAGGTTTAGGGCAAAATTTTTAGCTCCTTAAAGACTTTCCGCGTATCTCTTTGCGGCAGCGCGAGAAATCAGGACGATTGAACTTGCGGTCCTGAATAAGCCGCGTTGCAAAGAAATAAATCTTTTCTTTTTGCTCAACATAACCTATCCACCATCCGGTATTGATCTGATTGGCCATAGTCCATCCGTTTTAGACCAAACTGTACCCGCAATCCTGTCTATTCGAAAATATCCATATTTTCATCATAAATAGGGCTTTTCATATCCAGAAATTTCAACACACTGTGAAATACGTGATTTTGGGTCAACGTTTTATTTGGTTTCAACTGTTTTGAATGATCAGAAACCCAAACAATAAAGGGAATCTCGTATTGCTCTTTTGGTGCAATGCTCATCGGCAATCCGTGCATATAAAGGTTATTTTCACCCAGCGATTCGCCATGGTCCGAGACGAACAACATGGCACTATTATATTCCTTCAATTGTTTTAGATCCTCAATCAGATTATGTAAAATATAATCTGTATAAACAACGGTGTTATCATAAGCATTGATCAACTCTTCTTTAGAACAGTTCCCGAGTTCAACACTATTGCATACAGGTTTAAACAGCTCGAATTGAGCGGGATATTTTTTGCTATATGTTGGCCCATGGCTTGTACTTGTGTGGAGCACAACAAAAATTTTATCTTTTTTACTGGAGGATATTCGCTCCTTTAGACCTGTTAAAAGTACCTCATCGTAAGCACATCCTTCACCCTTACAATTTGTGGCAAGTTGATCATTTGTTTCATATTCTTTAATATGTACAGGTGGTTCCCCCCAATTACTTGTTCGCCAGATCACATCGACATCATTTCTATAGAGATAGTTCGGCAGGATTTCGTACAAATCATCTGTATTTTTATGCTCCAATATACATTTTACTCCTGCTGTCGTATAGGTGGAGCAAGAAGTTGCGTCAAAATGATAAAGATTGGGTGTTTTGGAAAGTAGCGGATTTGTATTCTTTTGATAGCCATATAAGGAAAAGTTATCCCTTCGAGCAGATTCACCAATAACAAGGACAACCACTGTCTTTTTGTGGTCAGTTATCTTCGCATCTGGCAATAAAATCTCTTTTTTATTTTTTTGATGTTCGTGAATGTAAAAACGCGAAATATTGACGGTATAAGACCACGGCATGGCAAGTGCGCCCAAAGTCTTCGAATTCTTGTCGATCCATAACCAATTAGTCGCATTGGCGAATATTAAAATAACGATAAATAATAGCGAAAGTGACGAAGTGATAAAGAACTTCTTTGGTTTATCCTTTATTATTTTTGCTTTAATAATGAAGATACTGGGAATAATACCGAGAAAAACGAGATAAACGATCAATTTCAGGGAAAAGAAACCGCTGGACTCGGAATAACGGGTATTCAAGATATTGCCGATCATGGTTTCATCCAAAATAACGCTATAGGTATTTACAAAATAAACGGCTACTGAATTGATAAGAAAGAACAACACAAGTATCGATTTCCCGAAGCGACGCGAGGCTGAAAAAAATAGATAAAGTACAAAAGCATTCATTACCAGCATCAAAACCATTAGACTGCCGATGAGAACAATGCCCCCAAAGCTTTTATAATCAACATTTTTAAAAACAAAAGTATAAAATGGAAAATGGAAGAATATAAAATTCAACACACTCATGAAAAGGACAAAATGAACTAGTTTTAAGCTATTTTTTAGCATAAACGGTAATGGTTTTATAAAGTGTACTAATTAAGCAGATAAATGTAAAATAAAATATTAGCAAATTATCATTAATTATTCTATTGACCAATACTATACTGAAAACGAGGAATAATAAAATGAAAATTGGATAATACCGTTGGTCGTTGACCCAATTCCATATTTTAAATTCCCTGCTAAAAAAAATTCCGAGCAGTCCCGAAACATATCCTATAATACAGCCACTAACTACATCTAATGGATAATGTGCTCCCAACGCGACGCGAGATAAAGCAAGCATTAACCCAATACATGTTAAACAAATAAACCACATTATTTTATAACTCAATCGTTGCGGCATAAAAGCATACATGATAACGGTCAGCGTTGTAAATATCGTAATGGAATGGCCCGAAGGCAAGCTATTGTTACCAAGAAGCATCTTACCAGTAATCAAAAAACTCGTTTGATTAAACACCGCTGCAGGTCGAGGCACAGCAAATGCCACTTTTAAAACAATGGAAAAAAAAGCTGAAATTAGCGATGCTGATATCAATGCTTCCCATAATTTAGGCGCATATAATACAAAAACACTCAATAGTGACAGGCTAATTAAACAATCTCCAAACTGTGTAAAATTAGACTCAAGATTTGGATATTGTCCGAGGTAAGCATTTATTGTGAAAAAGCTATTCTTCTGAATGACCGTATAGCCATATACATTCAATGCATGATTAAAATAGAGAAATAGAATGAGCAGAACTAATAGAAGTATAGGTAGAAAGAACAAGGGTTTTCTAAGCCTAGCATAATTATGGATTATCGTCGAATTCATATTCATCGTCTACTCGTCTTTTAATCGAGTAAAGAACGGTTCGAATTCTGTAGAAATTTAGAATTTTAAGCTTGAACATATTTTGTTTAATCTATTGGATCACTTTGCCGTTAGGTCAGGAACGTTCTATATATTGATAAATGCCAAGTCTGTCCATATGCATGGCATATTTTGACGGGTGCGTTTTTTCCATTTGCCGGTATCTGTCGCTTGATATTTTTATTACGGATGTTGCCATGGACTGCGATACCCTCTCTGCAATAATTGAGTTGCTTCAGGGTCATTAATACATATTTTTTGCGTAGGATCATAAATCAGGGGCCGATTCAACTGCATCGACAAATTGGCTAATATGCAACTTGCGGTGGAGATATAGCCTTCTTCAATATCGGCTACAGGTAGGTGATTATTTTCAATTGCTGATAAAAGATCGAGCATGTGTCGTCGCGTTGCCGGAGCTGTATGCAGTTCTATTCGATGCTCTTCCAGATCTTTAGGAAACGTCTCTTTTTCTAAGATAACATCCTTTCGGATAGTCTCACCTTCTCCGATGGGAATGAACTCATATTTCATCACACTTCCCTTTAAAGTACCTTTGTCACCGTATATAACAAATGCCCAAGGATATTCAGGGTCTGTTGCTGCTCCCCATGTCCTATGCTGCCAGACACAGTTAAGATCTTCGTATTCAAATAGAGCGGTCTGCGTATCTGCAATCGTCGATTTGCCTTCTTTTTGGACATAAATACCACCTTTGGCACTCACGCTTTTGGGCCATTTAAGTTGCAAAAGCCAACGTACCGTATCAAACATATGCATTCCCATATCGGCGGTTATCCCATTTCCATAAGCCATAAAGGTTCGCCACCAGCTGCCATGCGGTAAACCATCATAAGCTCGTAAAGGTGCCGGTCCTGTCCATAACTCATAATCTAAGAACTCTGGAACTTGTTGTGTAGGCGGGTTACCATTTTTCCGCATATGATAGTAGCAGCACATCTCCACATGCGAAACCTTACCAAGCAGGCCGCTATCGACCACACGCTTCTTAGCGTCGATGAGATGCGCCGTACTCCGCCGTTGGGTCCCTACCTGCACTTTCCGGTTATATTTTCTAGCCGCGCGCCATATGGCATCGCCCTCAAGTACATCCACACTGATGGGTTTCTGCAAATAAAGGTGAGCCCCCGCACGCATCGCGTCTATAGCCTGTCTTGCATGCCAGTGATCCGGTGTGCCAATAAGGATAAGATCGAATTTATGGTTAGCGAGCATCTCCCTATAATCTCTATAAAGCTTTGGAACCTTTTTTGAAACCTGGCGCTCAGCAGTTAATCGCCCCGCCTCCTGCAAATGGTTGTCGTCAACATCACATATGGCGATAACATCAACATCCCGAACCTGCATTAAACGGAACAAATCACTCTTCCCATACCAACCCGCACCGATCAATCCGACCCGAAAATTTTTAATCGCATCTTTAAACGACAGACCTTTAACTTGCAAAGCGGATAAAGTTAAGACTGCTCCCGCTCCTTGAATAAATTTTCTCCGATTTAGATTGAACATAGACACAATTTGCTGGTTTATTACCTAATATAAGAAAAATAAGCAATAAACAATAAAATATTGCATCAACAAGCGCAGCTATAGAGCGGATAATCTGGGAAATTACGGAAAGAAAGGCTCGGAAGATATAGATATTTAACGACTATTAGCAGTCGGGGAATGGATTAAATCGGTTTGATGGACTGAGTCCCGGCTTTGATTAAAGGTTCCGGGACTGTGCCAATTTTCTTATAGACTAAAACTATTCAAAAAACTCTCTAATTCTTCAATTGCTACATTATTTGCTGAAGAGACAGTTGCAAATCGATTTGATTCGAGATATTGAATGCTAGTCAAACCATCGTTTTCAAACATGCTCCAGTCAAAAGACGCCAGCCAACCTTTGTAAGGCTTAACCTGCATTTTGGTTCCTAGGTCTTCAATTGATTTTAGGTCGATATAGTTCATCAAATTTAACTTTACCTGATCCGAACCTGGACCGGCTCCGTCGGTAACCATCAAATAAATATTTTGCTCTCCCTTCACATAGTTTGCCGTTGCGTAAGATCCTGACTCCGCATCCTCGAAAGCCGTCACCTCTGTGAGCTTAAATCCATTGATTTCCGGTTTGAACTTTGCCTTAAAATCAGCCGAACTGATAGGCTTCATCTTTCTCAGCGCTGTTGCTAATTGTTCAACCTTCAATGAGTCTGAATTTACCTGCACATATTCAATGTGTTGAACAGCTAATTGCTCTCCGGCAAATACAGCCTTTGAATTGGCCATGCTCGCTAGGGCCGCACATACCATACTAATTCCTAAATAAGGATACTTCATATTATTATTTCTCTAATCTTTCTCCCCTATAAACAAAAAGCACACCACTCTTTCAGATAACCTTCACTATTTCTTCAAAAATAGTGTAAATTCACGTTTACCAAACAGTTAGAAAATGAAAAGAGAAACCATATACCTAAAAGTAATATTATTTTACGTGGCTTCGCTGGTGTTGTTTGCTTTCGCTGCCGCTGTGACCAAACAGACAGCGTTGTGTTGCAAAGGGTAGCGAACATCAGTCTGAAAACATTGCGTTTATTGCCTATACAATTGTAATGCTTTTGGGTATTCTCATCGTCTATAGACTATCAAAAAAAACATCGTTTCAAACGAACAATAGGAACCAGATCCATTAATTCCACAATCGATGCACAAGACATCGGCAAAAGCCTTTTCAAACATATCATTTCCTTATTCATATCGACGCCTTGTAGACACGAAGCTACAACAACCAGACTTACTGCAAGTTCTAAAAATAAAGGCACGGCTTTTGTAAACTACTAAGTAAAAAAAAGTATTATGAGAAGAACGCTTTACACCACATCTGTTATTATATTACTCGTCTTATGTGTGATTATACTAATGACCACATGTTCAAAAATTGCCTAATTTATATCCAGTTTGGGCAAAATTGCAAAACCAGTGATAACGACGAGTTCATCGCTGAAAACAGCATCTAAAAAATAGATTCTTAGGCCCTCCTCATGGCTTTCATCAAGTAGCTAAATTTCGCTTTATTGATCAGGAAAGAACGCGATCCAGACAGATTGTACAAAATTTCGTTATTCCCGGACGTATAATTACAAAAAAGCCCTAGAGCGGGGAACTCTAGGGTCTTAGCCATATATTAACCTATTTTATGAAAAGTATTTGTATCAATAACGTCTTAGTTTCCTATTTATTTTGTAAAACATAGAAATTTCTTAAATTTTCTTTTTTCGTACAAAGATTCAATTCCTATCACTTGCCTTGTAATTATTCCTATAGCTGTCTTTTACCAGTTCATATCAATTACCTTACAGCGGTTGTGCTAAACCAATCAATAATCCCTCTACTCCCCTTAGATAACAGAGACGATACGCATTTTCATATTGTACCACCTCCCCGACCAGCACAGCTCCATGATTGTCAATGAGTCGCCGCAGCACATCATCGATATCTTCAACGGTAAACATTGCCCGCAAATAGCCCAAGGCATTGACCGGAGCGTTTCTATGATCTGCAATTATCGCTGGATCAATAAATCTTGAAAGCTCCAATCGGCTATGCCCATCTGGTGTCACCATCATGGCGATCTCCACATGCTGAGCACCGAGACCTGTTATTCGACCTGACCATTCCCCTTTAATCTGTGCCCTTCCCTCCAAATGTAAACCAAGTTCTGAAAAAAACGAAATCGCGTTGTCCAACGACTCCACCACGATACCCATATTATCCATTCGAAGTAACTTACTCTTTTCCATAATACATCATTTATAAGGACTTATAATTCCTATTAAAGATACAAAGGAAAATTTTAAGGCGACCACTTTACCCAGTCTTTAGAATTTATAGCTCAGGCCAGCTTTTACCATAAAAGGTGTTCCAGGGGTGAAATGCAATTCAGAAACGGGCTGTTGTTCATTTCTTAATCGAGTCTCTGTCTCAAACTGTGCTTCATTCCATTTGGTGTCAAATAAGTTTTGGGCCTGCAACAAAAAATTCCATTTTCCCACGCCATAGTTAAGCAGGAGATCGTTGACCAAATAACCTTTAGCACGTACCGAATTATCTTCTTTCGCTGGTTTTGTATTCATATAACGATAGCGCAAATTGGCCGAAATGCCGAGCGGTAGCTTCACAGATACTCCCCCTGTACTTGTTAAAGAAGGTACCAGCGGGATATAGTTTTCGCCTTTAGGTTGGTCAATTGCCCGCGCGTACGCATAATTGATGTCGCCATCAAAATATAACCATGGAGTAGCTTGATAGCGTAGACTCAAATCAGCCCCCAGACGTTTCGTTTTGCCTGAAGGCTCTACAACAGCTTCATCCCCGACGTACACAAATTCTTGCTGCAGGTATAACCCCCATAAAGCAGGCTGAATAAAAAGGTTATCAGTTGGCTTCCAGATCAAGCCAAGATCTGCACCAAAGGAAATGGGCATAATATCTTTTCCCTGTTGTTCCATCACCACCCTGATATCGTTGGAATGAAATCCCATACCCGTTTTCAAATAGATTTGGGCGCTATGATTGAACGTATATCCAAAGTTCAGCTTTGGGCTGATTCTTGTTGCAGAAGCCTCTTGCCCTGCAGGATCACTTTTCAGCTTATCATGCAAGTTGAAAATCAAGTGATCGACACGTAATGCATGATTAATCGTCCATTTTCCAATACGCCAATCCAGATTGCTATAGGCATGAAGATTCATTTCTACACCCGAAATATGCGAAAGCCGATCCAATAATTCGTCGCGCTGATAGACATGGTTCAGTTGAAGATCTTTGATATCATCCACTCGGAGCCCAAACCCCGATGTCCAAGAAAACTGACTATGATCAAAATGAAATTGGCGATTGTATTTGTTTTCGATACCGTACAAGTATCGATTATCAACCTGCTCTATTTCATCGCCATGAATGGGGTCTTTCAGAAAGAAAGTAAAATCCGAAAACAACTGAAATTTATAGCGCGAGAAGTAAACATTGCTTTCCCAGCTTTCTTGATCACTGATCAGCGCACGGTATTGCATCGCCAAATTCATGCGGGATGTATTCCCGCCTTCTGTAGAATCAATCGAACCCCAACGGCTAATCAGTCCCTGACGAACAGCCCGCTCCGGAATCTGACCCGATGCATTCCAACCCGAACTGAATATGGACCCCTGGAGATTGATATAATGTTTCTCATCGATCCACTGATTATATTTCGCAAATAGATTGACACGACTAAAATTTTGCTTGATGTCAAAAGGACCATTCGAATAATTGAACTCTCCTGCGGCATAGGCATATTTATTCTGCTCATGGTTATTCAGCAGATTAAGCATGGCCACGGTACGCCAGGAATCAAAAGAACCGCCTTCAACCTTAAAAAGATTATGATCCAAATGATCCAAGGTCGTAAAATTAACATAACCCGATGTGTTCAAATCGCCTTTGTCTGCATAATAAGCACCCTTGCCAAAATCAATGTCTTTTACCGTTTCTGGAATAATAAAATGGAGATCTGCGTATCCTTGACCGTGCGCATGAGAGACCATATTAACGGGAATGCCATCTGCAGTAATGGCAATATCTGTACCGTGATCATTATCAAATCCACGCAAAAATATTTGCTCAGCCTTTCCACCACCGGCATGCTGTGCTATAAAGAGCCCAGGAACTTTTCGTAACAGATCTTGCGCCGAATTAACCGGAATCTTACTTAAATCAACTTTGCTCAATGTTTTACTGCTATTGAATGCATCCACCTGAATTTGACTCAACTGCACTTCATTTTTTTGCATCTCGATTTCAATCGGAGACTTCGCTTCTTTTAGGATGTATACCTGATCGAGATAGCCAATCCGGCTCAACAATAAAGTATCCGGAAATATTCCCGGCTGTACGGAAAAAGTACCATTCGATGCTGTATGACTATGTTTTATTCCACGTTGGTAACGTATATTGACTTCTTCTAATCTCTGTTTACTATCCTTATCTTTCACAGTTCCCTGAATTACATGTTGCTGGGCATAACTGTGTGTAGTAGCCATTAGGCTTATAAAAAAGGTGATTTGATGTTTGTTCATATCCTATTTAAAAAATTACCATCCCAGAAATAACATCCCCGCACCGCAAATTGAGAGGACAGCACCACTAATAGCGTGTACATATCGATCAAGTTTTTCGGTGTTGAGCAAATTATAACCATAAATTCCCAACAAGACCATCCCAACCATGGTTGCCACTGTTGTGATGGTAAAGGTGCTAATCAGTGTAATCACCTCTGGCATTGAGCGGTGAGCACCTGAAAAAAATAAAAGTGGAATCAATGGTTCCGATGGTCCCATGACGAAAATTGCAAATAATACCAAAGGCGTTACCTTCGTTTTTTGATGATGGTGATGATGCCCTGATGTGCTTTTCCCATGCGTGTGTTCATGCACATACACCTCATCACCCATCACATCAAAATGCTTATGAGAATGCTTCTTTGACATTTTCCAGATCCCGTAAATCAAATATCCAAGTCCAAAAATAAATAGTGCCCAACTCGAAACATTGCCGCGCACGTCCTGCAACCAGCTGATCTTATTGAGCTGCCATCCAAGATAAACGCCAATAATCCCCAGTATGACCGAACTGAAAACATGCCCAAGCCCACATATAATGGTCCATAATATGGTTTTCCCCAACGACCATTTTTTCGATTTGGACAATACAATAAATGGCAGATAATGATCTGGGCCCGATGCAGTATGAAAAAAACTGATCGTAATAGCTGTAATAGCTAATGCGTAAAGTGTTGTGTTCATATAAATGATTTAATAGCAAAGCAGCTGATTAAGCCGCTTTCTTCAAGCAATGATTTATTAAATCGGTTTTATAGCCGTCTGTCGACCCAACCGATGATATTCACGAAAAGGAAAAGGGATTTAACCGAAAATTTTAAAGGAATGGTATAGGATACACCTGTCTGGCAGCCTGTTCGATAGATATTTATTTTGGAGTTCATAAAAACTATGCCATGACTTCTTATCCGCAAATAGCAAGAAAATTGGTAGAATCAGTCCCAAGGTACAGAGCCGAACGGCATATGCTAAATGTTGATCATAACGCCATTCGAACGAGCATTCTTCGATCGATCCGACATAAAAATCGAAATGGGATTGTGAAGAAGTTATTGCCGTTTTTGAGGTGTTTTTATAGGCAGTATGTGAAAAGACATCCTTGTTTATTTTACCTGTAAAAAACAGACAGAAAAAACAATGGACAAAACCATTAAAAGTTGTCTTAAATACCTATACATAGCATGTAACATCCCTATGGGATTGATAGATCAAATGTATTATAAGTTTGATCGTGTAGAGTAGCACAAATCTTGAATTTTATAGTCTTTTTCTAACTTGCTAAAAAATGTATATCTAAAAAAAACAGCGCGAAAACTTTACTTATACCAATAAAAACGCAATAAAACGGTAGAAAAACAAAATATCCCAGCATAAATCAACAGAGTTAAATTAGCACAAATCACGATTTACAACCGATCAAGTCGCTCCTATATTTTCGGCTATCGACCGGCTTGCCATACCGCTTATAATTGTAGTCTATCACATTATTTTCCCTCTTGCATCTCCAGCACCACTTGCTTCCGGATAAACATAGGATCATTAGAAAATTAAGCTATAAAATAATCCTAATTTTCTAATGATCATGCTAAAGCTGACGCAGGATTTAAAGTATAATTTTAAAGGTTTTGTCTGTGGCCAACAGCACAATACTAAGTACACACATCAGCAAGGAGTTGTAGAAATGATGATACTCTTGATGCGCCATATGTGCCGTAAACGCAGCAACCGCAAATGGAAACAACAGCAGCACTGCAGCATTCTTAAATTGCGGGTTATACAAACCTATTAAGAGCAATACTACCCCCATTAGTTCCCCTATTCCGATAATGATCGTCCAAGTCTTATTAAAACCCAGGGACTGCATGCTTTGCATCATGGCGCTCTTTTGAAAAACTTTGAATAATGATGCATATCCAAATACATAAAGGTAGTACGCATAGCTCAACCAATGAGCGACTGATTTAATCGTTTCCATGTTATACTTTTTGTTTTCCTACAAATTTCTTTATTAATTTGCAGGAATAACAGTACATACAAGATTGTATGATACCAACAAAAAAGTTTGTATGAACCCGCGAAAAGAGAATTCAACCAATCACATTAATGAGCTATACTGGAAAGACCGTTGTGGTATTGCATTTACATTGGCCACCATAGGTGGCAGATGGAAAATCAATATCCTTTCCTATTTGCTAAATGAAGGTAAACTCCGCTATAGTGAGTTGCGGAAAAGACTCGTGGGAATATCTGAACGTATGCTGATCGCCAAATTAAAGGAACTGGAGCATGACAAGCTGATTAATAGAATTGTATACCAGCAAGTTCCCCCAAAGGTAGAATATGAATTAACCGAGCTCGGCCGTTCGCTCGAGGAAATATTAAACCTAATGGATAAATGGGGAGAAGATAATCTCCCCGAATCAATGCTTTGATAGTGCATAGAGTGCAAAAGTACCTAACCAATGTGACCCCATGTAATCATCCTTGGTTGTAATATTGGGCAAAGAATACTTTAAATGTTTATTCGCCAACCTATGCAAATAACTTAATTCAGGCAGCGCTTTGGCGATACCGTTTAAACAGTTGGCGCGACTAAAATTAAGTCCATCCAGATGGACCAAATGTCCGTCGGTTCGATCTTTCACGATTCCTGGTTCTAAATTGAAATCGGGATTAAACAGATCTGGCATAAAATCCTTTAACCATTTACGGTAATCCTCCTGTTGCAGCACCATACTCATACAAAGGGCTTCTTCAAGACAAGGAGAAAGAAAATCGCTTCCACTTGGCTCAAAAGAAATGTTGCAGCTCTTATCCTGACTGTATAAACGAGAAGCATTCGTCATTAATGATTTTTCAAACGTCACATTTCCCGTGCTTCTTGCATAGTCCAGAGACAGCGAAAGGCCAAAGGCCGAATTATCATGATAGCCTGTCCTGATCGGATAGACCAATTTGGGCAAATATTCCTGATACGATTTTACCACATGTTTCACCAACGGTTCAAGATTCGATGCCCAGCGTTTTGCATCGGCATCTTCCCAAGTTAATAATTCCTTCTGCAGCTGCAACAACCAAGCCCAGCCATACGTACGCTCAAAGTTCTTATTGTTCTTATCTTGAAAGAAATCTAATTCAACAGCCACATTTTCTGCTGTAATATTTCGGTTCAATTGGCGTCGAATTTCACCTGAGCTATCCAAATTTGGAAATTCCTTCAAAATATGCACAATTGACCAATACCCGTGTACAGAAGAATGCCAGTCAAAACAACCGTAAAAAATTGGATGCAATGTACGCGGTGCTTTTAGATCACCATCACTACCGAGTACCTGTCCCAGCTTATTGGGATATTCCACTTCGATGCAATGCAGTGGCAAACTGAGCAGATGCTTGGCCTGAACGCTATCCAAGGTTAAAGGCTGATCATTTGAACTCGTATTTACTTTGATCGCTGAATTATTTTGACATGCAACAAAAGCAACGGACATGCAAAGAAGCCCTATTATTTTCTTCATAAACCCTTATTTTATAAACGACTATATAACATTTAATTAAGTAATTGTTCTACCAGTTCAGGAACAGCTATGGTCGCCGATTCTTCAATACACTGTATATTACGTAAAGCGTTGTCATGAGGAATCTTTTTGTCAATTAAAAACGATTTACAGTGACTAGGCGCAAATTCTTTAAGTCCCGCAGCGGGATAAACCTGTAGGGAGGTCCCCACAATAATCAAAATATCGGCCTTCGAAACCAGGCTTATCGCTTCCTCAATGGCCGGCACAGCCTCTCCAAACCAGACTATATTTGGCCTCAGCTGACTACCCTTCTCACAAAGATCACCCATTTTGATCTCATCACCAACAATGGGATACACCAAACGGTCATCGACAGATGACTTCGACTGATCCAGGCGTCCGTGCAAATGAACGATATGGGATGAACCTGCCTGTTCATGTAGTAGATCTACATTCTGCGTCACAATACTCACCCGGTATGCTGATTCCAATTTTACCAGCGCATGATGAGCCGCATTTGCCTGTGCGACCAAAGCGGCTTTCCGTCTCAGATTATAAAACTCCTGCACCAAGGCTGGATTTTTATGCCAACCTTCAATGGAAGCAACTTCCATGACGTCATGTCCTTCCCACAATCCATTGGCATCCCTAAAGGTAGGTATACCGCTTTCAGCCGAAATACCGGCCCCCGTCAATACAACGATATTTTTCTTTTCCATCTTAAATCTATTTGTTGCACCATTGTATAGTTAAGATTGACTTTTGATATGACCTTCATCATGTCTGTAGGCCTGATCTAGATCATTCATTTATCAACAAAGATGCATAATTATCCGGCAGCTCGAGTCGGATCGAATCTTTACTCAAGGCTGCCTTACGGTTCATATCATCAAAAGAACGTTGGTAATACACAAAAGCGCTATTTGGTATATGCAGTTCACTGGCTTTCTGCACGTTGAACACATAGCGATTATTTTTTAATTTGACATGCTGATAAATCCGATAAGTAACAACTTGAATCTGTACCTTATCAAATTTCGGAATGACCTTTAAATCCGCCGGTTCATGAAAGTATTTATCATTGAAATACATAAATTCATTTGACTCTGCTAATGTTGCTAGAGCTAACCTTCCATTGACCACTTCATTCACTAACGAATCTGCCCGCAATCGCTCGGATTTACTTCCGTCACCGGAAGAACAACAAACACAAAGAAGAACAAAAATTGGGATCAAAACAGCTTTGATTGGATTCATAGGCCTAAGTTATAATAAAAAATGCTTTTGCGCCACAATTCAGGAGAAAATGCACCGAATACCGAAAGAAAATGGATCAGAATTAATAAATCAGCATAGTTTATATCTCGCAAAAAAGCCCAGGATATTTTGTTATCCCAGGCTTTTTTTCAACGCTAATTGCTATTCGACCTCTTAAAGGTTATTTTCGATAGCGCCCACTTTCTCGCGATATAGTTGTATTGGCGCATCCAACAAAACAGCAATAACTGTCATATTTTTATCCAAGCGCTCTGCTGGTGCCTGAATGTAGATAATACCCGGGATGCTACTCCAATAAAGCTTATTGAAAATCTCATGATTTATCATGGAGCCCTCACCGACCACGCGGATCCTGGCGACTCCATTTTTAACACCTTTTAGTGCAATAGGACCCGTAGGTTTTCCCTCGACAAACAGATACAATGTCTGGCGATCTTTAGAGAGCGCGCTTAGTCCTTCATAATGTCCTTCAGGTAAGCCTTTTCCAGTCTCATAAAGTGCTTCGGCATGATCCTTAATCCACTTTAATACCGTTGGATTAGTCGCATTACTACTTGGCAATTTGGTCTCTAAGCCATCCACGGTCAATCCGGAATTATCAAAGATATTTTTTCCGGCATGCAGTGTTGAAGCGATCTGACCTAAAGCACGACCTGTCAACTTATTATCCAGTACAGATTTCAACGTAACTTCAGTATCTTGCGGTGCAGTCCAACGAAGCACCTCCGCAAAGGTTAGTGCAATCACAGTCACATCCTGATCAAAGTTTACTTTCGTCAAATCGACTTGAACGGTTCCGTTTTCAGACTTAACGTTCACTTTCGCGGATGCATCACCAACAACTGAGACTTCTTTAATGGCTGTATGATTGACCAAACCTCTGAGCTGCAATTCGGGTTTCTGTTCGTATACATACAGGTAAAGTGTCTTTCCGTCCTTTGATAAAGCAGATTTCCCGCCGTAGTTCACAAAAGGAATACCGGCTCTTGTACCGTAGATCGCAGCTGCATGCTTATGTGTCCATCGCCCCAGCTGTTTCAAAATATTTAATTGTTCCTCAGGGATCGTTCCATCTGCCTTTGGACCGATATCCAACAATAGGTTTCCACCCATGGAAATACAATCTACCAACGTTCGAATGATCATATTCGGTGATTTGTACTTTTTATCAAAGGGTTGATAGCCCCAAGAATCATTCATGGTATAACAGAGTTCCCAAAATTTAGCATCAGGCCGGGTTACTGGAATCCCTTGCTCAGGTGTATCGTAATCTCCATGATGATTCAATCGCGAGTTTATAATAATATTCGGATTATACTTCCGCAAAAGATTCAAGGTCTCTTTAGCTTTCCACTCCTCGGCACTATGCTCCCAATCCCCGTCAAACCAAAGTAATTCGGGCTTATACTGTTCGGATAGCTCAGTCAATTGCTTCTGGTAATATTTTACATAATTATCCCAACGAGAAGGCTCACTTTTCAATTCATAACGTTTTCGATTGCGCGTAAAAACATCGTAATAAGGATGGCTCCAATCGGGCAAAGAATAATACAGTCCAGTATGCAAGCCTTCTTCTTGTATGGCTTTCACAAATGGTGTGATTACATCCTGTTTGGCAGCTGCGTCTTGTAATGTCGTGATCGCTTTATCAGCCTTCGTATTCCACATCGAGATCCCGTCATGGTGTTTGGTCGTAATCACCGTGTATTTCGCACCGGCTTCTTTGATCAATTTGGCCCATTCCTTCGGTCTATAATCCTTTGCTGTAAAACCATTCAGTTGCTTGATATAATTGTCATGGTTGATGTAATTATTGAAGAATGACCAAGATTCTGATATTCCATCGACAGAATAAATCCCCCAGTGAATAAAAATACCCAGTTTGGCATCCTCAAACCAATCCATTTTTTGCGGTGATACATTGTTCTGCGCTGAAACGTTTAAGCACGCGGACGCCAAAAGAACAAAAAGAGAAATCTTTCGAAACTTCATAAGCTATTTTATCGATTACATAACAGTTTAAGCGGGCAAAATACACATAAATCAGCACAATCCAACTATGTAAGGGATAAATTACGTTGGAGAGCAATTGAAATCTAACATTGTATTTTCTCTCGCTCAAACTAAAAACACGCAGGGAATATTCCTATTATTTAAACGGACCTCATAGGGACTTTATAGGGACCTCATTCGGACCTCATTCGGATAAAGCCGTGTAAAGTCCCTTTTAAACACCTATAAAGTCAGTCTTAAATACCTATGAATTTTGATGCTTGTAGCACTATGCCCTATCGTTGAATTGATTGAACATGTCGCAGTGTTAAAATTCTTCTACTTCGAGCATCAAAATATGGACTAGTCTTGATCATTTTTACCTGTTTGTATGTGCTTACAAAAACTTCATGTATATTTGGCCGGTATGATCGAATTATATACAGATGGGGCTTCAAGTGGAAATCCGGGCCCTGGAGGTTACGGAACCATCTTAAGAACTATTTATACAGGCGATAATGAAGCCTTTAAAGGTAAACTGATCGAAAAAGAGTTTTCAGGCGGTTACCGCAAAACGACTAACAACAGGATGGAATTGATGGCTGTGATCGTCGGCCTCGAGGCACTGAAAAATCTACAACAACATGTTACCGTGTATTCTGACTCCAAATACGTCATTGACGCCATTGATAAGAAATGGGTATATGGTTGGATACAAAAAGGTTTTGCGGGAAAAAAGAACAAAGATCTTTGGTTGCGCTTAATGAGCGCCTATAAGCTCCATACCGTACGCCTTGTATGGGTAAAAGGCCATGCTGGGCATCCGTTAAATGAGCGCTGTGATCGTTTAGCTGTCGCAGCATCCAAAGATAAGGCAAATTGGAAAATCGATAGTGTTTTTGAAATGGAAGAAGGTAAATAAAAACGGGGCATTGTACAATGCCCCGTTTTTATTATTTCCATGCGATTATTCGCCGCTTTCCTTAGCTGCTAAGTATCTTTCAGCTTCCAAAGCTGCCATACAACCTGTACCTGCAGCAGTGATTGCCTGACGGAAGATGTTATCCTGAACATCACCACAAGCAAAAACACCCGGGATATTTGTTGCAGTACTATCTGGTTTTGTAATTAAATAACCTGTTTCATCCATATCCAATACACCTGTGAAAAGCTCGGTATTAGGCTTATGCCCAATAGCAACGAAGAAACCTGTTACTTCGATATCATTTTCAGACTGGTCTTTATTGTTTACAACACGTATTCCGGTCACCACCTGACCATCTCCTAGGACTTCTTTTGCCTCAGAATTGTAGTGAACTTCGATATTTGGTGTATTCATAACGCGATGTACCATTGCTTTAGAAGCACGAAACTCGTCACGGCGAACCAACATATGTACTTTTGAGCATAATTTTGCAAGATACGTTGCTTCTTCTGCCGCTGTATCCCCAGCACCTACAATAGCAACCTCTTGGTTTTTAAAGAAGAACCCATCACATACAGCACATGCTGAAACACCAAAACCATTGTATTTTTGTTCAGATTCCAAGCCTAACCATTTTGCTGTGGCTCCTGTCGCAATAATCACAGTATCTGCGGTAACTTGTACCGTTCCATCGATCTCAACACGGTGTACCTCACCTGTAAAATCCACTTTAGTCACATATCCAAAACGCACTGAAGTTCCGAAACGTTCAGCTTGCTCACGCAAATCTTCCATCATCACTGGTCCAGTGATACCTTTTGGATAACCAGGGAAATTGTCCACCTCAGTTGTTTGAGTCAACTGTCCCCCTGGCACAATACCGGTATAAACGACTGGTTTCATATCCGCACGGGCTGCATAAATCGCGGCAGTATAACCTGCTGGTCCCGAACCAATAATCAAACACTGTACATGTTCCACTTCTTGTTTGAATTCCATAATCCTTTTTCTAAGCTATTAATTAACGTTATTTTTTAAATTTATCTTGCAATCCTTTCAACATATCCAAAGAAATGTTCTGCGGCGCTTCTTCTTTTTGTTGATTGAATTCCTTTTTCGCAAGTTTTTTATCTTCTACAGAATGGGTGGCTGCAGCTGCTTTTGCCTTTTGCTCACTCTTTTCCTTTTTATACCGATTCCAGATATTCTCCAAGACCTTCTTGGTATACAATGGAAAATCACCATTCTGCATCCAAGCGTAGTAACTGGGCTCTTGCTCAAATACTTCTATAACAGGTCTTCCTTTATGTTTACCAAAATTGATCGTTTCCAATCCCTCCGCATTATAGACGAGCCGTCCGGCAAAATCTACAGGTTTACTTAGGTTGGTAAACGTATGTAGCGCCTCAACATCGTTTACGACAGGATAAGATACTGTCCCATGTTTATCTTCGAATGCAGCGCCTTCATATTTTGTCAGCTGCGCTTTCAAGACCTCATATGTGGCACGAACATCCGCTTCCGCTGTATGCGCATTTTCAAGATCTTCGTTGCAATAAAACTTGTATGCAGCTTTCAGCGTACGTTGTTCCATCTGATGGAAGATATTTTGAACATCCACAAATGCTCTACCCTCCAATGAAAAATCAACACCTGCCCGTAAAAACTCTTCCATAAGCATTGGGACATCGAATTTATTGGAATTATAGCCCGCGAGATCTCCATCGGCAATAAAAGCCGCAAGTTCCACTGCGATTGCTTTAAAATTAGGAGCATCCTTCACATCTTCATCATAAATGCCGTGAAAAAAAGAGGATTCCGCAGGGATAGGCACTTCTGGATTGATCTTCTTTGTATAGACTGTTTCTTCACCACTGGGCATCACTTTCAGAAATGATACTTCCACAATACGATCGGTCGCTACATTAACACCTGTAGTTTCCAAATCGAAAAATACCAATGGTCTTTTTAATTTTAATTCCATGCTGGATAATACACTTTTTTATCAAAAACCAAAAATACAAAGTAGTATTCGATTTTTGTAGTCTAAGAAATTTAATTTACAACCGCTTGATGAACTGGTTCTACTTGACTGATTTTCCCAACAACAACCTTCACCATGGCATCGTAGTCCAAGTATTTATTGGCAAGATGCTGCACCTTCTCGGGCGACATATTTCTGATCTGTTCCATATAATAAGAATAATAGTTCAATGTCATCCCATTTAACAAAACACTTTTGAACTTGTCGGCATGCGAAAAGATACTTTCCAACGAACCCAACATAGAACCTTCCATATAGGTCTTCACAAGATTGACCTCATCCTCGGAGGCCAAAGTTGTTTTCAACAAATTGATCTCCTTTTCTATTTCAGTCAACGTGGCCTGTGTTACATCTACCCCAACTTCAGTTACAATGGTCATAAAACCAGTATGTTTCAAGGTAGCAACAGCCGAACCAATGCTATAGGTATACCCTTTTTCTTCTCGGATATTGCGCATTAGGCGGGAACCGAAAAAACCACCTAATAATGTGTTGACAAATTGTAATGCCGGATAATCGGGATGTTCCCTTCCGATTGTCTGACAGCCTAACCGAATGGCAGACTGCAAGGCATTATCTTTTTCCTCATAAGCCAGGTTATTTGAACCTTGCACCAAAACTGGGACTTCCGAAGGAGATACAGCAGCTGCTCCTTGCCAATCGACACCGAAGATTTGCTCCAACTCCTGCAAAAGCTCTTCAGAAACATTACCTGAAACAATTAATGTACAATTGGTAGGAACAATTTCCCTACGGTACAATTCGATCAGCTGCGCACGCGTAATTGCATCGTAATCTGTTAGTTTTGGTGTACGCCCATAACGATTGTTCTCACCAAAGATCAAATTGTAAAATTTGCGTCTCGCCAGATAATCATTTTTCTGAATAGAAACTTGAAACTTTTGCTTGTTATTACGCAAATAGGTATCTAACTCCTGTTGCGGAATCGATGCTTCCGTCAGAATATCTTTTACAAGCGGCAAGAGTACTTGACTATGTCTATTCAATGTATAAAGCGACAGAGACGTTACGTCAAAAGAATATTCAGGAACAAGAAATGCTCCGTAGAAATCCACTTTATCTGCAATCTCTGCACTCGACATGGTCTTTGTCCCCTCCTTAAGCAATGCACTTAAAGTACTATTTAACAACGGATTTTCAGCCGCACCGTCAAGATAGGTATTCTCAAAGATCCATTCTATCCGTACCAGCTCCTGCTCGGGCGAATGGAATACATAGACAGGCAATCCGTTTGCAAACTGCTTCTTGATTGGTTCTTTCAAACTTATATTTCCAATTTCACGGAACTCGGGTGCTTTTGTTCTATCCAACATGTACAGCCTCCTCTTGTTTTGATTTATACATTAATATAGAAGCATTCTCCGGTCTAAAAATAACCTGAGCTTGCTGTTGAACTTCCTCAGCACTCACCGACAAATATTTTGAGACCTCTGTGTTGATGCCGTTTGCATCACCCAGCAACTCATGGAAAGCCAAGTTCATGGCTTTATCCAAAATAGATAGTTCTGCAAAAACATTGGTCGATTCGATCTTATTCTTTACTTTTTCCAATTCAGCTGCAGGTACTAACTCGGATTTTATGACCTCCAATTCTGCCCACACCGCACGTTCAGCTTCCTCTAGCGAGATGCCTTCCGATGGTTTTCCTTCAATAACAAAGAGGTTATTGTCGATACTTCCCATCACATAAGCATTTATTTCACTAAATAACTGCCCCTCTTTTACCAATCGACGATACAAACGTGAAGAAGAGCCCCTCGATAAAATGTCCGACAGAAGATCCATTGCAAAATACCCCTCTTCCAATCGAGCAGGGCCATGAAATGCCATATAAAGCGCATCCAAAGGCACCTCTGCCCAAGTCGTTTCACGCCTAATCTTATCTTGCGCGGGTTCTTTAGGCAATTGGCGATTGTATTTTTCGCCCGCCTCGATATCGCCAAACCATTTTTCAGTCAAAGCTTTTACTTCCTCAAAATGAACATCTCCAGAAACAACCATAATTGCACTCTGCGGATTATAATGTAATTTGAAAAATGCTTTAACATCTTCCATTGTAGCCTCTTCAATATGGCTCAGTTCTTTTCCGATGGTTGCCCAACGATACGGATGTACCTGATAGGCTAATGGACGTAATTTTAGCCAAGAGTCACCATAAGGCTGATTCAAATAACGCTGTTTGAATTCTTCACTCACGACATTCCGCTGCACTTCGAGGCTTTGTTCGGAAAAAGCCAAACTTAACATCCGGTCCGACTCCAACCACAATGCCGTTTCTAGATTTGAAGAGGGTAAAGTGATGTAATAATTTGTAATATCGTTGCTGGTGAATGCATTATTCTCGCCACCCACTTTTTGTAATTCGGTATCGAAATTAGGAATATTGATACTTCCACCAAACATCAGGTGTTCAAATAAGTGCGCAAATCCGGTCTGTTCCGGCGATTCATCCCTTGCTCCCACATCGTACAAGATATTGACGCAGGCCATGGCTGTATTATGATCCTCGTGTACCAATACACGTAGGCCGTTTTCCAACGTAAATTTTTGATAAGAAACCATCTATTTTTTCTTCGATGTTTTTAAATCCAGTTAATACCTTTTCGCAATAAAGATAAGGTTTTGGCTTCTTCGGAGCCTTCTTCAGGACGATAGTCATATACCCAATTGGCTTGGGCTGGTAGACTCATCAATATGGACTCAATCCGACCATTCGTTTCAAGTCCAAATTTAGTCCCCGAATCCCATACGAGGTTAAATTCGACATAGCGTCCGCGACGGATCAATTGCCAATTTTTCTGTTGATCTGTAAAGGTTTTATGTCGATTTTTCTCCACCAATGCAGTGTAGGTTGGTGCAAACGTGCGTCCAAGGTCACAGGAAAAAGCAAAAATATCTTCCATGCTCACCCCCGTTTTTTCAGTATTCAACTTATCGTAAAATACACCTCCTATGCCACGTGTTTCCTGGCGATGTCTGATATAAAAATAATCATCCGCCCAATTTTTAAACTTTTCATAGTAGGTAGAATCATGTCTATCACAGACATCTTTCAGCTGCTGATGAAAATAACGCGCATCCTCTTCATCGATATAATGCGGAGTTAAATCAATACCGCCGCCAAACCAACGAATCTGATCGTTCAGTTCAAAATAGCGGATATTCATGTGTATAATAGGTACGAAGGGATTGTTTGGATGGATTACAATGGAAACTCCTGTCGCAAAAAAATCATCTTCTTCCACCGCAAATGACTTTTTGATCGCTTCAGGTAATTTGCCATACACAGACGAAAAGTTAACGCCTCCTTTTTCAAAAATTTGACCATTTTGAATGATCCTGGTGCGACCGCCACCGCCGCCTTCACGCTCCCACAATTCTTCTTCAAAGCGTGCCGATCCGTCTAATTTCTCCAGCGCCTGACATATTTCGTCCTGAATTTCTTTATAAGCTAAAGCAATCGCTTCTTTTGTTATCATCTACTCTATTGCTACTTTATTATGTTAATTTTTCGCTCAATGCTTGAATAATTTTAGATGCAGGGAGGTGTTCATACAAAATTTGATGCACGGCATCGCATATTGGCAATTCCACCGCATATTTTTTCGCATACTCTTGAATACATGCCGATGCGTAATACCCTTCAGCCACCATATTCATTTCCAACTGCGCAGATTGTACACTGTAGCCCTTTCCGATCATATTACCAAAGGTTCTATTTCGGCTAAATTGGGAATAGGCTGTTACCAAAAGATCCCCTAAATAAGCCGAAGTATTCACATCCCTTGACGTATCACCATCTACTTTACCTACAAAACGACGCATTTCGCGAATTGCATTGGAGACCAGCACAGCCTGAAAATTATCACCGTAACCTAAGCCGTGACAGATACCTCCAGCTAACGCATAGATGTTTTTCAATACTGCACCAAATTCTATTCCGAGTACATCTTCCGAAAGAATCGTCTTGATAACCCTTGACGACAGAAAGGAAGCAACCAATGCTGCACTATCCAGGTTCTTACAGCCGAAAGTTAAATACGACAATTTGCCTAAGGCAACTTCCTCCGCATGGCAGGGACCACCAACCACACAGATCTGTTCAATATCGACCTCATAGCGTTGCTCCAAAAACTCACCGATAATCAAATTATCTTTGGGAATAATCCCCTTGATGGCTGAAACAACAATTTTATTTCTAAAATCTTCCTTCGTCACATTGGCCAGTGCATCCTTCAAATAGGCCGCAGGCGTATTTAAAATGACAATATCTGAATTAGTAATTACATTTTTAGCATCGGTATCAATCGTCGTAATACTAAGATCAACCGAAACACTGCTCAGGTAAGTCGGGTTATGTTTGAATTTTTGAATATATTCTGCATCCTCTTCCTTTCTTACCCACCAAAAAATATGCTTGTCTTGGTCATTTTCACATAGCATCTTGATCATAGCAGTAGCCCAACTTCCGCTACCAATTATACCAATCTTTTTCCCCTGCATGTCTTTAATTTGTTTTCGACAGCAAATATACTTATTTACTAACGAGATATACGATTCACGCGGTGAGATATGATACTTTCGTTACTTTTTAAGCAAATAAACGCTCCCAGAAGCCTAATTCCAAGCCAACATAATAATCGTTGTTTTCGAATTTTATGGGGTAAACGCGAATAAAATCATGCTGTTCGGGATTACCTCTTCCCGACACCAGATCGAATTCATGGCGATGAAAAGGACAGATTACTTTGCCACGTTCACACCAGCCATTTTTCAATGGTGCCCCAGCGTATGGACATTTAGGCGAGAAAGCATAGAGTTGGTCTTCGTACCAGGTAATACAAATAATTTTTCCACCAAATTTATGTTCGCTGATGCCCTGATTTTTAAGAAAATCGGCATGTTCAATTTTGTACCAATGAACCATTCGACAAGATAGCTAAAAATTACAGTGAATTTTCTATCTTTGTGCAATTTCAAAAATTTGCACTATATATGGCTTTACAATGCGGTATCGTAGGTTTACCAAACGTCGGTAAATCAACATTATTTAACTGTTTGTCGAACGCGAAAGCGCAAGCGGCTAACTTTCCATTTTGTACAATTGAACCAAATGTTGGGGTAATTACCGTACCGGATGCCCGTCTCAATAAATTAGCTGAATTAGTCAACCCGCAACGAATTGTTCCAAACACCATCGAGATTGTCGATATCGCCGGTCTTGTGAAAGGAGCTTCAAAAGGTGAAGGCTTAGGCAATCAATTCTTAGGAAATATTCGTACAACAAATGCTATTATTCACGTTTTAAGATGTTTTGACGATGGGAACGTGATCCACGTAGATGGTTCGGTAGATCCAATCAGAGATAAAGAAATCATTGACACCGAATTGCAGCTTAAAGATTTGGACACTGTAGTAAAACGTATCCAGAAGGTAGAAAAAATGGCTAAAACAGGCGGCGATAAAGATGCAAAAAGAACGTTTGACATCCTATCAATCGTCAAAGATCATCTTGAAGCTGGAAAATCCGCCCGTACAGCAGCAATTGAAGCTGAAGATTTTGAGTTTATCCAGGATTTAGCCTTGTTAACGGCTAAACCTGTACTTTATGTATGTAATGTAGATGAAGGTTCTGTTAATACAGGTAACGCTTACGTAGAACGTGTTAAGGAAGCTGTAAAGGATGAAAAAGCCGAGGTATTGATTATCTCAGCACAGATCGAATCTGAAATCGCACAACTGGAAAGCTACGAAGAACGAAAGATGTTTTTAGACGACTTGGGTCTTGAAGAATCTGGCGTACATAAGCTCATCCGCGCTGCATATTCGCTTTTAAATTTGGCGACTTATTTTACCGCTGGTGTACAGGAAGTTCGCGCTTGGACGATTGAGAACGGATTTACAGCCCCTCAGGCTGCAGGTGTAATCCACACAGATTTCGAAAAAGGGTTTATCCGCGCTGAAGTAATCAAGTATGACGATTTTGTCTCACTTGGCTCCGAAAATGCGGTAAAAGAAGCTGGAAAGTTATCGGTGGAAGGAAAAACATATATTGTCCAAGATGGCGATATCATGCACTTCCGTTTTAATGTATAATCATTCCCACCTGTTCAAACAGATAAATACAAAAAAGAGGCCAGTACATGAAATGTACTGGCCTCTTTTTTTTGTGTTATTTAACAAAATAGCGGTGTTCAATCACCTCTACTTTTTTGATATCCTTATCTTCCAGCACTTTCTTAACATCACAATGACCAGTTACGCCGCGATAGATCAGCGCTCCGCCAAGGGTCAATCCTGATAATCCAGTCAGTGGTGATTTAAAAAGTTTTTTAACACCCAAGCCCAATATGAATCCGCCGGCAATCACCGACAGAACACGCTCAGAGGTGCCAATATTTTCTTCGATACAATCGTCTTCGATCTTTGTTTTTATCTTATCAAATGCAAAGTTTAGTAGGTTACTCATAATTATCTCCATTTTATTTATCGTACATGTTATAAACAAATGGTGTCCTAAAAAAGTTTAGGAATAGAATAATAGTTTTTTATGTTGTTTCTCCGACGACATCTCTTATATTCGTATTTAACAAATTAGAGATACATGCAAATCAAAAAATATTCTGGTGAATTGGTACCCTTTAATGGTGAATCGCTTCGTCATTCGCTTTCTCGTTCCGGTGCCAATGCTGACCAGGTCAATCAGGTCTACGATAAGGTACTCAACGAAATATATGATGGGATTTCAACAAGAGAACTCTATCAGCTGGCCTTTGATACGTTAAAAACTGTGCGAAATTCTTACGCCGCTCGCTACAGCCTTAAGAAAGCCCTGCGTGAACTTGGCCCCGAAGGTTTCTACTTCGAAAAATACATTGCCCACCTTCTGCGATCCATCGGATATGAAAGCACCACCGGACAGACCGTACAGGGACATGCCGTTTCCCATGAATTGGATGTTGTAGCCTATAAGGACGGTAAACTGATCACCGCCGAATGCAAATTTCGAAACGATATTGACGCAAAAATATCCGTAACGACGCCCATGTATTATCTTTCAAGATTCAAAGATATCAGCAATATCAATTATCAGTTTTTTGGAAAACAGCTGCAGTTTCAAGAAGGCTGGCTGATTACCAATGCATACTTCACCTCCGACTCGATTGATTTTGCCAAATACTATCATATCAACTTGCTTTCTTGGGATTATCCAAAAGAAAATAGCATCAAAAAGAGAGTAGACAAAGCTGTTTTCTATCCGGTCACTTGTCTCACAACTCTTTCCGACCTTGAGGAACAGCAACTGCTCAAAAATCAACTTATTTTGGTAAAAGATATCGTGAGTAATCCCGAGAAATTGGATCTCCTAAACTTAACAAAAGAACGGAAAGAAAAGGTCTTAAACGAGGCTCGCGAACTCATCAACTATCAGGTGGAAGAAGAATATTAATTATAAAAAAAGGTGTTATGTATACCTGTTTGGACAGCTATACATAACACCTTTTTCAGTAGTCGATATTACTTCTAAAGCTTGGTCGGATGATAGATCTTGCCATATTTCGCAAGTTCGTTTAAATCTGTCTTTTCCCAAAATATACCATAAATGGCTGCTCCGGACCCTGACATAGAAGCGTAAATTGCTCCTTTTTGATATAAAGTTTCTTTGATTTCTTTCAACAAGGGGTAACTTTCGAAAATACCATCCTCAAAATCATTTCGAATATGAAACTTCCACTCTTGGATGGGCAAACGAATCGCTTCTTCCAAATTAACTTCGGGTGCCTTAGGTTGCACAGCAGCAAAAGCCTCAGCCGTAGAAATATGAATATTAGGCATAATTACCACAAGATGGTAGCCATCCAGATTTAGATTTAAGTCTTTAAAATCTGTCCCAATACCTGTTGCAAAAACAGGATTATTTGCGATAAAAAAAGGACAATCGGCACCTAGCTTTGCGGCGTATCCCGCCAGCTGCTCTTCAGTAAGATTCAATTGAAAGAGCGTATTAAGTCCTTTCAAAACAAAAGACGCGTCCGCAGAACCGCCGCCTAATCCTGCTCCAATCGGAATTTGTTTGACCAAATCAATGGAAACGGGTGGAATGCCATAATCTTTTTTCAACAATTCAAAAGCTCTTATACAAAGGTTATCATGGAGATTCCCTGGGATACGTTCCCCTTGAATGTTTAGTGTTGTCTCCGCAGCAGTCGTTTCCAATAATTCGATAATATCGTAAATCGGAAGTGGATAGAAAACGCTATTCAGTTCATGATAACCATCCGTACGCTTGGCAATGACTTGCAGCCCAATATTTAGTTTAGCGTTTGCAAAAAGTATCATGTGAATTGCTCTAAATCGTATATTTCAAAATTAATAACTTACCAATGAAAAGATATTATCACTGAACCTAGATAACCGTCCTTTCGCTTTAAGGAAATCCAAAGAGATAATAAAACTGTAGGCGACAATCTCCCCACCAAGTCGTTCAATAAGTTTACTGGCGGCAACGACGGTACCCCCTGTCGCTAAAAGGTCGTCGTGAACCAATATACGGCTTCCTTTTTCAAAAGCATCTTCATGGATTTCAATGGTTGCCTGGCCGTATTCCAGTGCATAGGATTCAGATACGGTTTTAAAAGGCAATTTACCTTGTTTTCGGATTGGAATAAAAGGCAAGCCCAGCCTATTGGCAAGTAAAAATCCAAATAGAAAACCCCGACTCTCAATTCCAGCAATAGCATCTATCTCTATGCCTTGCAATTGATCAATAATCGCATCAACCATTTCGCTACACAATGCCGCATCTTTCAACAAAGGGGTAATATCTTTAAAGACAATACCAGGTTTAGGAAAATCCACAATATCCCGGATTTCCAGTTTCAATTTATCTTGAATCATTCTCAAATATTAAATAAGGCGCAATCTTCGCAATCGCAAGATCTGAAAGTGTTCCTATTTTTGTCAAGTCCTCAATATTGACATAACTTCCATGCTGATCCCTATAATTGACGATTAGTTTCGCATCTTTAGGGCTAAGATACGGATGTTTGGCCAATGAATTTGCATCAAGCTTATTAATATTGATTTTTTTGATTCCATCTAAATTGGCTACAACAATATAGTCTTTAATCTGGTCATAGGTCTCGGCTGTAACTCCATAAACCTCCTTTAATTGTTCTATGCGGTAGAACCCACCAAGAACCTCTTTATATTTCAAAATGCGTTTGGATAGAACCGAACCTATCCCTTTAAGACTGATTAATGCTGTGGTATCACAGGTATTAATATCGATAAGCTCGGCTTTATTTCTTTCAAACTTATCGTAAAGCAAAGGCGCTTTATTTTGTTGTTTTGTTCGCGCTGAATCAGGCATTGTTTTGATTTGAATGTAGGGCTCTAATCTGTTGTAAAGTCGGCCATTGATCGAGTAAATTTTCTTCAGATCGGTTTTTACTCTAAACCTTCCACCTTTTTTTTCATAGTTTTTCAGGACCGCAATCTGTTTATCAGAAAGCCCCAACTTATGCCAATCAGCGTGTGGTAAATTGTTTGGATCAAAATAGAATAGTTTGGTCTCTTCCAAAACCGAATGTTCAGATATTGCCCCCGCACTTTTGTCTTTAGTCGAATAGGTTGCCTCGACCTCCTGTTTGTTTACCGGACCAGAGACCTCAAGAGAGTCATGAAAGGATTGTTCAAATAATTTGGCCTGATTGGGAATTGGATCGCGCGTATTGCTTTTAATCAAAGCATAGATCGTCACAAACAACACAATGATTACCAAAATAATGAAAAACCCATTTTGTTCTGTTTTATTAAATTTAAAATAAGCCAATAGCCTCTTCATAAGCCGCTAAAAATTGGGATATCTAAATTTAATAAATTATAAGGAAAATAAAAAGGGAATTATTAAAAACAATTCCCTTTTTATTAATTATTATCTACAAAGAGATTTATAACTTTGACTTGTCCACTTTTTCAACTTGGCTACCATCCTTTAAAGTTTTTGAAATAGCATCAAATGGCCGAGAGACCACTTCATCCCCTTTTTTCAGCCCTGAGGTAACGATGATATTTTTATCATCCTGAATACCGGTCTTTACCAACACCTGCTTAACAGTTTTATCTTTTAGGACAAATACATACTCCTCCACTTTCTTATTTGTATTGGTAGAATCTTTATCATCAGAACGCACAGTTACCGATTGAATCGGAACAACCAGCCCTTTATCATGTTTTGTAAATATCTGAACGGTTGCTGAAAGCCCTGGCTTAAATGGCGATGCAACGTTCTCTTTCATCAAGTCCTGATACGATTCTGCACTGATGCGCACTTTTACATTAAAATTTGTTACCTGATCTGTCGATGATGTCGTCGTCGTTGTTGTTGCTATATTTTTAGACGAGCTAGCAATTTCCGTCACAACACCTTTAAACTTCCTATCCTTAAAAGCATCGACTTCGATCTCAGCTTGATTCCCTACCCTTACATTATTAATATCATTTTCATTTACATCGACATTAACCTCCATCGAGCTCATATTGGCTATACGCATAATTTCTGTACCTGCCATCTGCGCCGTTCCAACAACACGCTCTCCCTTTTCGATAGACAAGAGCGAGATGATACCATCTGAGGGCGCATAGATTGTCGTCCGATTCAAATTATCCTGTGCTTCTTTTACTGACGCTTGTGATTGGTCAATGCCATATTTTGTCGAACGTACCGTTTCCCTTTGTGCTTGGATAGAAGCCTGTGCAGCAAAATATTCGGCAGAACTTTTATCCATTTCTGAAGCAGAAATAACACGTTTTTCGAAAAGCTCCTGATTCCGTTTATAGGTAGCGGCAACATTTTTGAAGTTTTCTTCTTGTTGTTTTAA
This sequence comes from Sphingobacterium sp. UBA865, assembly GCF_002295765.1. NCBI lineage: Bacteria > Pseudomonadati > Bacteroidota > Sphingobacteriia > Sphingobacteriales > Sphingobacteriaceae > Sphingobacterium > Sphingobacterium sp. UBA865. Next base: position 175,959 of record NZ_DBGB01000023.1, read on the forward strand.
TTGCTGTTGTGCAGCTGCGAGATTGGCCCGCTGTGAATTCATTGCCGCAACCGAACGATCATAACCAGACTGCAAAATATCAGGTTTGATGCGACAGAGCACCTGTCCTTTTTTAACAAAATCACCTTCTTTAATGTTAAGCTCAACAACCTCTCCAGATACCTCCGAACTCAACTTAACCTCCACCTCAGGCTGAATCTTCCCACTCGCAGAAACTAATTCATCGACATCGGCCTCCTTTACGACATCCACAGCGACTTTAGTAATCTCTCCCTTTCCAAACCAGCCAGCTTTAAAACCTATGAAGCCAAGGACCACCAAGAGCACTACGATGATCAGTATAATTTTTCCAATGCTACGTTTTTTCTTTGCCATTTCTTTTGTTAGTTCAAATAGATTAATTGTTATCGAATTGAATTGGATTTCCAAGGTAATAATCGATGATCTTCGATCTGAATATTACGTTATATTTTGCTTGAATAAGGTCAAATTCGGCCTTATTTCGTTCTGTTTGAGCTGTAAACAATTCCAGTGAATTCGCCATACCAATATCATAACGCTCCTTTGTTGCCTTGAATGCTGTTTCAGCACTTTCAAATGCTACAGTAGCCGAGCTATAGCGTTGTTTGGCCGCATTCACATCCAATACAGCCTGATTAACGGCCTTGTTTAAGTTATTTTTTGCCAACTGCTCGGATGCCTCCGCCTGTTTCAAACCAATCTTTGCCTTGGCCACATTCACTTTATTCTGATTTCTCGAAAAAATAGGAATAGCAAGAGATAAACCTGTGAAAAATGACTTATTATCCGATACTTGCTGGCCAAAGGGCACTCTAAAAAGAGTTGCAGGATCTAAGGGATCGGTTTGTCTTGTCGTTGCAGAGGAGTAATTCGTTCCATAACTCACATTCAGATTGAGTGTAGGATAATAGCCTCCCTTCGCGATATCGATTTGTTTCAATGCCACCTCTTTATCCAATGCAGATTTGTGAATATCGGGCTGTAAGGTGAGCGCTTTTTGGTAAACATCCACGGCATTCTTATCCACTGCATGAACCAATATGGCTTCCAGACTCGGGCGTTCCAAAGAAATAACGGTTTCAGGAGGCATTTCCATCAACTGCTTCAAGGTCAACAAAGACATTTCGTATGAATTTTTTAGATTAACTTTGTTCAGTTCATTTGTGGCAACCTGATTTTTTGACTTAGCAAGATCGGCAATTGTTTTATTACCAACTGCAAATTGGATGGAGTCCAAAGAAAATTGTTGCTTTGATAAAGCAATCTGATCTTCACTGGCAACCATCATCTCATGATTGGTTATTGCTTCCAAATAATTCACCAACACATTGAGCACGAGATCATTCTTGATCTTATCTACCTGAGTCGCTGTAGACTCCAGTTGCAATTTATTCGCTTTGATCTGATTGACCTGCTGAAAACCCTGAAATAAGTTGACAATAGATCCCACGGAGCCACTGGTTCCTTTTGTCCAAGTGTTATTAACGATTCGTCCAGAAGTTAAATCGAAACCAAAACCATAACGGAAACTTTGATCCACAGTAGCACTCAGGTTTGGCAACAAATTACTTTTTGCCTGAAACAGGTCCTGCTCAGCAAGATCTTTGTTCAGGGCCGCTTGCTTTATCTGTACGTTCCGTTCCAATGTCATACGAATGGCCTCGGCCACCCCCACAACCTGTTGGGCTTGAACTAAAACATTAGTTCCAAGAAATAACCCAGTAAATACTACTGCAGAATAATAAAATCTTTTCATGTCCATATGTAGAACCATACATTTTTTTTTAGATTTGAACTTCATTTATCGGTTATGTATTTTGTCAAATCTCCATTTTTCCTTAGATGGCTATATCCCAAATCAATATGGAACATGCCACGTCATGAAAAAAAAGTCTATCTTACTTTTGACGATGGTCCAATTCCTGAAATTACACCTTTTATACTCGATATCCTAAAAAAATATCAGGTGAAGGCAACATTTTTTTGTGTTGGTGAAAATATTAAAAAAAATCCACATTTGTTTCAACGAATTTTAGCGGAAGGACATCAGGTGGGCAACCATACTTACAATCACCTCAAAGGCTGGGAGACAAATGATGAGCAGTATTTGGCAAATGTTGCAAAATGCCAGGAACTGACCCAAACCGATCTTTTTCGCCCGCCTTATGCCCGAGCAACAAAATCCCAACTCCGTCAACTCTATAAAAAATACCGTGTGATCATGTGGGATATTATGTCGGGTGATTTTGATCCGAATTTAAGTCCCCAGAAATGCCTCGAAAACGTTTTGCCCAACATTAAAAATGGCTCTGTTATTATTTTTCATGATAATATCAAAGCCATTCCCCGTGTCGAATATGTTCTCCCTAAAACAATAGAATTTCTATTAAAAAATAACTATCAGCTTTCGAGAATAGATTAAGGTTTACTTCTAGCAAACGTCACCTCAGATTCATAATATTTACCTACACTGACACTGAAATACCCCAATGCATTGTTGCTTAAATTTGAAATCGGATTAGATGGCGAAGCCGAACCAGGATTAATCATTTGAAAACTATTCCAGTAATTGTAGGCGCCTACATCGATACATTGACGTAGGATACGCACACGATCACCAACTTTCAAATCTCTATCGCGGTCGACAATATCATGCTGCACCTCTAAGCCATTGTTATACTTATCGTTAAAGACATCAATAAAACGTAGTTTACCTCCATTCACCGACATCTTATACTTATAATAATTCCCTTTTTCCGGGGGGTCAACAAATACGAGAGTTGGATAATAAATGGTATCAGTAAAAATAATGCGCTGTGAAAGCCCTATAGAATCCACATCCACATAGCTGGGAACCTTTGATACCCCTTGGATCTCCCTTCCATCAGCGGTCTTTACCTGCAACTGGTAAGTGACCTTTTCCTGTAACCGTAATGTCTTATTGGTATACAGCCCGTCAGCCCCCGCTTGAAACGTATAAGTGCGATTATTTTGCATATTCTTAACGATCACTTCTGCATCTGTTATCGGAGAAAACAGCGAGTCTTTAATACTTACAACCTGCTGTATACTAATCTCATGCTGTTGATCCGAAACCATCAAATCTGCGGTGATAACCAATTGACCTGTATTTTCGGGCAGTTCCAATTCTATTTTGTCTTCGCAGCTCCCTAAAGTAAATAATGCAACAGCTATAACTCCTAATATCTTCTTCATACTTTGCTAAAATTTAAAATTCCACGTAATCGATGGTATCGCTCCAAATAATGCTATCCGATAAATCTCGGTGACATTGGATTGTCCTTCTTTTTCTCTAAAGTCGATCAAATAGGCATTTTTTCGGTTATAGGCATTGTAGAGACCAAACGACAAGCTCGAGTAGCTATTCTTTGTTCGCTTAATATCATAAGTTGCTGCCAAATCCAGGCGGTGATAAGCTGGCATCCGCTGCCCATTTCTTTTATCGTAATAGAAGATCGTACGATCGTCAACAAAATATTTCCCCGCGGGCATCGTTACGGCGTCACCTGTATAGTAGACAAAATTGGCGCTCAAATTCCACTTCGGATTTAACTGATACTGCGCCACAATGGCTATATTATGGGTTTTATCCTGCCGCGCACTAAACCACGCACCATCATTGATCTGTTCAAATTGGCGCTCACTTTTGGATAAAGTATAACTCAGCCAGCCGCTAAATCGCCCCAGTCTCTTTTTCAGAAACCATTCAATGCCGTACGCTCTACCTTTTCCAAACAGCAATTCCCCTTCCAGCAATTCATTTGCCTGTAGATCGGCGCCATTCCTATAGTCAATCTGGTTCTTTAAATCTCGATAATAACCTTCAACAGAGAATTCATATCTGTTGGATGCAAAATTCCGAAAGTAACCCAGCGAATACTGATTGGATAACTGCGGCTTAATTGTATTATTGCTCAGTACATATTGATCGGTAGGAAGGCTGCTGGTCGTATTACTCAGTTGATGCAAATACTGAACATTGGTATTAAACGAAGCCTTTACCGTTGTCAAATCATTGATCGCGTAGTTTAAGGAAATGCGAGGCTCCAGATAGACGTACTTTTTACCCAACTTGCCATTTCCTACATAGGTAGAATCCACGGCCTCGCCAGCAGGATCGAAAGTATAAAATGTTCCCGGTCCCAATGCTGCGTAAGCGGATGCTCTCAGTCCAAAGTTTAATTTTAAACGGTCGGTAACTGACCAGTCATCGGTTAGATATGCAGCAACATCAACACCCTTACGATGTTGAATTTGCAATGAATTCACCTTCGAATCTTCCCCCGCTTCGATACTTGCCGGTCGGATTTCCTGCAGGGCTGCCTGCAATCCAAATTTTAGATTGTGACGGTCCGAAAGATTGTACTGAAAATCTTGCTTAAAATTGTAATTAAAGATATCTGAGCGGATCTTAAAGTTATTATCATCCTCAATCTTAACCTGATAATTGAATTTACTAAAAATTAACGTTGTATTGCTAAACAACCTATTGCTCCAGACATGGTTCCAACGCATGGTTCCAGTCGCATTTCCCCAATTGAAATCAAACAAATCATGATAAGCCATTGCATCCTTACCGAAATATCCAGACAAGTAAAGTGTATTCTTATCATTGATGCGATAATTAAACTTTGCATTGAGGTCATAAAAAAAGAGCGCACTCTTCTTAATATTCTCATCACTTGAAAGTTTTAAGAAAAGATCCGCATAAGTACGTCTGCCGGAGATCATAAATGAGCTCTTGCCTTTTTGAATAGGTCCTTCCAATTTAAGACGCGAGGCGATAAGTCCCAAGCCACCTTCTACGTTGAAGTGCTGATTGTTTCCATCCAAGGTGGTTATTTCCATAACCGACGAAATTTTACCCCCATATTGAGCCGGAACCCCACCCTTGTAGAAATTAACGTCTTTGATCGCATCGGAATTAAAGGTCGAGAAAAAACCGAACAGATGGGAACTGTTATAGACAGGAGCCTCATCCAGCAAAATCAGGTTTTGGTCGCCACCACCACCACGCACATAAAAATTGCTGCTTCCTTCCCCACCACTGGTTACTCCTGGAAATAGCTGTATGGTCTTGAGAATATCTTTTTCTCCAAATAGTACAGGGACTTTTTCGATTTCTTTAGGGCTAAACTGCGTAAGCCCAGGCGTTAGATCCTTTATTGATTTGCGCCTATTTCCGGTCACGGTAACCTCGGCGAGCTGATTTTCCTCAGGTACCAACTGAATAATATAAGTGGAGTCCTTATCCAGATAAACAGAAAATCCTTTTGTTCGATAGCCTACCGACGATACTTCTATCCCTTTGCTGCCATCACGGACAGACAAGCTAAAAAAACCATATTTATTTGACGCAGTGGATTTTTCCTCCGCATCGTTTCGTATCACGGCACCAATAATATTCTCACCGCTGATACTGTCCCTGACAAACCCCGAAATAGATTTAGACTGTTGACTATACGCTTGCTGCGCGCAGAACAAAATGGAAGAAAGACAAAAAACAACCTTTATAGGTTTAAACATAATCAAGTGAAGTCAAAATTTTGCTGAAAATAATAAAAAAGCCTTACAATTTGTAAGGCTTAATAATAAGTTTATAATTTGTTAGTTAAGGTCTCTGTTTAACAAAAATAGCATTTTATTCATTTATGCCAAATATTTATCCATTTTTCTTTTCACTTTTCTTCGCTTGATCAAAATATCCCTTAAAAAAAGCCATTTGATAAACAATTGACCGAGACCAGTACTCCCAATTGTGTCCACCTTCACTTGTAACAAAGGTATGATTTATATTATGGTACATCAATTTATCATGCAGCGCAACATTCACCGTGTAGAAAAAATCTTCCTTACCGCAATCGATGATTAAGCGAAGTTTATTATTGATTAATTTGGGAACCATATTCATAACAACACGATTATCCCATTCTTGCGATACATCAGCATAATTCCCTATGCGATCTTTAATTTCCCAATTTAGGGGGAAAGGTCTAAAATCTACCCCACCGGCCGTACTTCCTGCAGCGCCATAACTATCCTGATGTTTTATGGCCAGCGAGAGCGCGCCATGCCCGCCCATACTTAAACCCGTAATAGCCCTTCCGCTCCGATCTTTGATCGTTGAATAACGCTGATCTACATAATCGATCAGCTCTTTGGACACAAAGGTTTCATATTGGTAGTTTTTATCGTTCGCGATGTCCCAATACCAGCTTCCAAAACCGCCATCGGGACAAACCACCATATAACCATACTGATCTGCCAATGCGCTTACACTTGAATTTTTAACCCAATTGCTATAATTACCGGAATAACCATGCAATAGGTAAAGGACGGGATAATTGATTTTGCTCGAGTAATTTTGCGGAAGAATTACGACTGTCTTAATTGCTTTACCCATGGACGGGCTCTGAATGGAAAGAGTATCCACTTTTGCAGCGTAGGAGTTCGTGAGTGTGCATAAAAATAAAGTGAATGCAATTAACAGCTGTCTAATACCGGCCAGACAAAATAGGCCGCTTTTGATAGGATCGGTTTGATGAAAATTATGCATCGAATAACTGAAAATAGGTCTAGTGTTTATCATAAATGTATTGATTTCTTTCAAAGAAATAAAGATAGGATTTTAAACCAAATGGACGCTCGCTAATTGTATAAAATCCAGTTCCATTGCTATCGAAAGCTATTGCTTCCCCCTGCGGCTCTACCTGATAAGGCAGAATAGCTGGCTTTCGTTGCAATACCTGCTTCCAGGATTCACTTCGGTTTCTCTGCCAATAGAAAATATGGGTAATATTCTTTACAAGCAGTTGTGTACCTGTCTGATCTATAGCAGAAGCCGTAGCAAAAGTAAATGGCAGCTCTGCTATCCTATTTAAGGTGAAATATTGCTGTTTAACATTTGTAAATACTTCGGCGCCATAAACAGTCGATCGAAATTCACGTTTAGATATAACATACAACATGTTGTCAATTGGATCAATCATAATCGATTCGGCATCTAACCGTTGCTGGCCAGGAAATTTAAGAAAGATAGCCCGAATGGACTTCTTCGGAATAAGCCCAGGATCATCGGCCTGAGGCTCAGGAAATACATACAGGCATGTCCAGGTTCTTTTCCCGGCGTTGTTTCCGATGTCCGCGAGGACGAGAAAATAGGTATCTCCAATTTTCACCCGATCGATATCCTCACAGTCGACGACAGAGACTCCTTCAAGTGAAAATTTTTTCAGTAGTTTGGCCTGACGATCAATTAAATAAATAGTTGCACCGTCACCACTATCATTGTGTACCCAAAGATTACCCTCCTGATATGCCGGTGTAATACCCGACACTTCCTTCAATTGTGGATCAGTCAGTTCCCCAAGAGCAATTTGCGTTTTAAAATAATCCTTCCTATTTTGGCTGTACACCTGCAAACTTAACAGCGAAAATGTAAACAGCAGGCACAGATTCAATCGTGCAATATTCATGTTTAAAGATACGTTTTTATTGATATTTACTTTCTAATTATGAAGAAGCCTTCCACATACAGTTCATTACTCCTTTTTTTAACACTCTTATTCCCCTGTCACAGCCTATTCGCGCAGAATTCTTCATTTCGTGTAAAAGTAAAATCCGGTCTTCGCCAAACACCACCTTATCTTGTCAAGTACTACAACAGTAAAGATTGGGAGAAATTCAATACCGAGATACGCCAATTTGATTATGATCCCAAATTTGAATATGACATCAAGATCCTCAAACGTCAAAACGGTTCACGTCCAACATACAGCTTAGCCAAAACGATCACAAAATCATTATCGGAAGAGACGGCTGTGGACACATGGGAAGTTGGAGAAAACTACGTAAATGCTCAGAACCTTGGTAAATTGAAGTGTCTGCAGATAAAATCTGATAAAAAAAATAAATGGGAATACCTCGCTGCAACCATTCAAGGTTTCGATTACCAAGAGGGCTACCGTTACCGCATTCGGGTAAAACAAACGAAACAAAAAGATACAGACACCATCAGATACAGCTTAATTGAAGTTGTCTCAAAAGAACGTACAAATGAACTGCCCAGTGTGGCCGCATTTCTGGCTCGTTTTAAATGGAATTTACTTCAGTTAAATGGAAAGGATGTCACCGACAGCAAAGCAAGCATCGGGTTCGATGCCCGAAATGGCACGATTACCGGAACAACGGGATGCAACAATTTTTGGGGAAATTTCACTATTAAAGGGGACAAAATCAGCTTTATACACCTAGCAAGCACCATGCGTGCCTGCAATGGCCAAAATATCGAAAATGACTTTTTCCAAATTTTTGAACAAAAACAAATTCAATTTGACATAGCCGAACAAACCTTAAATTTATACAACGACAGAAAACTAGTCATGATTTTTGGGTTAGAGCGGGAATAAAAAACACCCAAAGTCTGGGAGACTTTGGGTATCTTAGCCATATTATTAACCTATTTTATGAAAAGTATTTATGCCATTTGGAAATGACATAAACAAATATGTGAAATAAATCGGAAACAATCGAAAGCACAATATTATTTTAACAAAATTTTAACATTTCAAAAAATAATGAGATAAATGAGCATAAAAATGATTCATTTTGACTCATCCCGATCCATATTTATCCTGTATCTTACAGGTTTAAACCGATACAATGATTAAAACATTTTTAACATCAACAGCCTTACTTTTAACCGCGACACTTTTTGCCCAGAAGAACCCTGTCATCAAGGGAAACTATGCCGATCCTGAAGGTATTATCTATGGCAATAAATACTGGATATTCCCGACCTATTCGGCACCTTATGAAGAGCAGATATTCTTCGACGCGTTTTCATCTTCCGACTTGGCCAACTGGACAAAACACAGCCGCATCTTGGAAAACAGCAATGTCAAATGGGCGAAAAAAGCTATGTGGGCACCAGCGGTATTGGAAAACAAAGGCAAATATTACCTATTTTTCGGAGCCAATGATGTACATCAAGGCGAGATCGGAGGCATCGGGGTGGCTGTGGCCGACAAGCCAGAAGGTCCCTATAGCGACCTATTGGGCAAACCCTTAATCAACGATATTATCAATGGCGCTCAACCGATAGATCAGTTTGTTTTTAAAGATAAAGACGGAACTTTCTATATGTATTACGGCGGTTGGAAGCATTGCAATATGGTGAAGCTCAAGCCAGATTTCACCGGCTTGCTCCCTTTTGATGATGGTAGCTTTTACAAAGAAATCACCCCTAAAGATTACGTTGAAGGACCATTTATGTTTATAAAAGATGGAAAATATTACTTCATGTGGTCGGAAGGCGGTTGGACAGGCCCCGACTACAAAGTCGCTTATGCCATCGCCGATTCGCCATTTGGGCCTTTTGAGCGCATCGGGACAATATTAGAACGAGATCCCGAAGTCGCTGTTGGCGCCGGACATCATTCAGTCATCAAAGTACCCAACAAAGACAAGTATTTTATCGTCTACCACCGTAGACCGCTTGGCAAAGATGGGGCCAATGAGCGCGTCACCTGTATCGAGGAAATGAAATTTGACAAAAATGGACATATCATACCTGTTAAGATGACCTTTACAGGTGTCAAGTATCCATTAAAATAGCAAAAATACTCGTTTTTGCAAACAACAAAAGAAGCCCAGATCAATCGAAATGGGCTTCTTTTTTTATGAAAACAATTACCGCTTAAATGCTAGAAATTGCATTATTTAATGTTTCAGAAGGACGCATTGCCTTAGCAGCCAATTCATCATTCGGGAAATAGTAACCGCCGATGTTTTGTGCATGCCCCTGTGCAGCGATCAGTTCTTCATTGATTTTCGCTTCATTATCTGTCAACACCGTTGCAACAGTTGCAAATTTCTCTGCCAATTCAGCATCTTTTGTCTGTGCCGCCAAAGCCTGAGTCCAGTATAGTGTCAAATAGAAATGTGATCCGCGATTATCAATCTGACCAACTCGACGTGCCGGAGATTTATCGTTCGCTAAGAATTTTTCTGTTGCTTCATCCAAGGTCTCCGCCAATACAAGCGCTTTTGGATTATTCTGTGTTTGAGACAAGTGTTCCAAAGAAGCACCAAGCGCCAAAAATTCACCCAATGAATCCCAACGCAAGTAACCCTCTTGAAGGAATTGTTCTACGTGTTTCGGAGCCGAACCACCAGCACCTGTTTCAAATAAACCACCACCATTCATCAATGGAACAATAGACAACATTTTAGCTGATGTACCCACTTCTAAGATCGGGAATAAATCCGTCAAATAATCACGCAACACGTTACCAGTTACTGAAATGGTATCCTCGCCCTTACGAATACGTTCCAAAGAGAATTTCGTCGCATCAATCGGAGATAAAATACGAATATCCAAACCAGTTGTATCAAAGTTTGGCAGGTATTTTTCTACTTTTTTGATGATTTCTCTATCATGTGCACGGTTTTCATCTAACCAGAATATAGCTGGAGTTTCAGATAAACGAGCACGATTCACAGCCAATTTCACCCAGTCTTGAATTGGTGCATCTTTCGTTTGACACATACGGAAGATATCACCTGTCTCCACTTTTTGCTCCATGAAAACATTTCCTTCAGCATCCACCACGCGAATAACGCCGTTTCCTGCAGCTTGAAAAGTTTTATCATGAGATCCGTATTCCTCAGCTTTTTGCGCCATCAAACCTACGTTTGGCACAGAACCCATTGTTTTAGGATCTAAGGCACCATGCTCCTTACAGTCTTCAATTGTAGCTTCGTAAACGCCAGCGTAACAACGATCAGGAACCATCGCAATAGTATCTTCTTCTTGACCGTCTTTATTCCACATTTTACCACCAATACGGATCATTGCTGGCATAGAAGCGTCAATAATAACATCAGAAGGCACGTGGAAATTTGTAATGCCTTTATCCGAATTTACCATCGCTAAAGCAGGGCCGTTTGCGATAGCAGCGTCGATAGCAGCTTTCACTTCAGCCTCTTTTGCATGGCCCGCGATTTTAGCATAAACCTCACCTAAGCCGTTATTTTTATTGATACCCAGCTCTTTGAATAAATCGCCATATTGCGCAAAAACATCTGCAAAATAAGTTTCAACAACAGCACCAAAGATAATCGGATCAGAAACTTTCATCATTGTTGCCTTTAAATGTGCAGACAACAATACCCCTGCCGCTTTCGCTTCAGCGATAGCATCTGCTACAAAAGCTTTCAATGCTGTTAAACTCAACGTTGAAGAATCAATAACTTCACCCGCTTTCAATGGCGAAAGTCCTTTTAATTCTGTTACTGCACCTTGCTCATCAACAAACTCAATTTTAAATTGGCCTTCATTTTCTACGGTTACAGACTGCTCTGAGCCATAGAAATCACCTGAAGTCATTGACGCAACCTTTGTTTTAGAATCTTTCGCCCAAGCACCCATTTTATGTGGGTTTGCTTTTGCATAGTTCTTCACCGCTTTAGGCGCACGGCGATCTGAGTTTCCTTCACGTAATACAGGATTTACCGCAGAACCCAATACTTTGGCATATTTCGCTTTAGCTGACTTTTCCTCTTCTGTTGTCGCTTCATCAGGATAGTTTGGAACAGCGTAGCCTGCTTGCTGTAATTCAGCAATAGCACCTTTTAACTGCGGAATCGAGGCGGAGATATTCGGTAATTTAATGATGTTTGCTTCAGGAGTTGTTGCCAACTGACCCAACTCAGCCAATGCATCAGCAATTTTTTGATCTTCTTTTAAAAATTCTGGAAAGCTAGCAAGAATACGGCCTGCTAAAGAGATATCTCTCAATTCAACATCGATATCAGCTGTAGCTGTAATCGCTTGAACGATAGGCAAAAACGAATAAGTCGCTAATAAAGGAGCTTCATCTGTTTTTGTCCAAACAATTTTTGATTTGTTTGACATAGTAATCTATTAGAAATATGTTTAATTTTTAATGCTATGTGAAATCATTGAAAAATCTGAATTTCTCAAAAATTCGCCTAAAGATAAGAATAAATGCCATAATTAACGAGGAATTGCACCCCTTTTGACAATAAAATTGTGAAAATAAATATATTTTGGCAATACAGAATAAGTCGCCCCTCCTCTACCCAAAAGTATTTCCTCTTGACATTTCAGTGACCAGATACTACAGGCGAAATCCTATTTTAGCTCAACATAAAAACACGACTTACAATGAAAACATTCAAATTGAACAATGGAATTGAAATTCCGGCAATTGGATTTGGAACCTGGCAAATTCCTGAGGGCGACGAAGCTTATCAGGCAGTTAAAGAAGCACTTGCCGCTGGATATACACATATTGATACTGCGGCCATATATGGCAACGAAAAGAGTGTTGGAAAAGCGATAAAAGACAGTGGTATCGATCGTAATTCGCTGTTTATTACAACAAAACTCTGGAATACCGAGCGTGGATACGATAAGACTATTGCTGCATTCGAAAAATCGCTCAGCGATCTACAATTGGATTACCTCGATCTTTACCTGATTCATTGGCCTGCCAACGAAACGCAATTTGCAAACTGGTCTGACATCAACGCCGATACCTGGCGGGCTTTTGAGCAGCTGTACAAAGAGGGGAAAGTTAGAGCGATCGGCGTGAGTAATTTCCCCAAAGACTACCTCGCCAAATTATTGGAGTCAGCGACAATCATCCCTGCAGTGAACCAAATTGAATTTCATCCGGGTTACCTTCAGCAAGATACTGTGGCACTCTGCCAATCCAATGACATCCTTGTTCAGGCTTGGTCACCCCTGGGTTCGGGCAGAATATTACAGGATGAAACACTCGTTGCTTTGGCTAAGGAAAAGAATACTAGTGTTGGACAACTCTGTATCAAATTTGCTTTATCTCAGGGTATCTTGCCGCTGCCAAAATCAACCAATCCCGATAATATTAAAAGAAATTTAGTGATCGACGATTTTGAGCTGACAGCAAGCGATATCAAAACTATACTCGATTTACCTGAAATGGGGTTTTCCGGATCGGACCCTAAAAAAGTCGCTTTTTAAAGGTGATAATATAGGATTGATGGAGTCGCTCTTGGGCTGCTCCTCCAATCTTATATTGTTGAGCTTCCAGTACCAAAGAAACTGATTGTCCCTTTTTCCTAAACAGGATATAACAATTTTTTGCTATTATAGCGGTAAAGTTGCCTACACTATTCCTTACTTTTTTATTGAAAAAATGAATGAAATAGAACTTATAGATCAATCGGAACTTCCTGCGAAGGGAGAAGACTACTACTATCACCCCTTATGGACGACTTGTATACTGCTGTATAGAGGCTCTATCCAGGTCAATAGCAATGGTACGCTTACCGATCTCCAAGCTGGCAGTATCCTCTTTATCGGATACAATAAGTACTACAGCTTTACAACAATTAGTACCGATGCTATATTTAAAATCCTTCATTATGACCGGAATTTTTCCAACCGAATACGCTTGTCGATCAGTCGATATGATGCGTATCGGTTAATCAATGCCAATCGTTCCACACCTTTTACTCCCGCCCCCAACGATTTTGAAGCTATCTGGACATTGTTATGCACTTTGCATAGCAATCGTAAAAAACCGATCGACCCGAAGAAGGATTTTCTCCAAAAAGCCAACATCAATATTTTTATGGCTATTATCTACCTTTTGGCCGATGTGATCTATACTGCTGGTGAAAGCTCCGGAAAGACACGCAACAAGAGAAAGGAAGAAATTACCGTACATTTTTTACAGCTTATAGCTGATCACTACAAAGCGCAGCGCGATCTCGCATTCTACGCCGACCGCCTCCACATTTCAATCAAATACCTGTCGATCAGCGTCAAGGAGATTACACAAGAATCGCCCTCGGAAATTATCAGTAACTGGCTAGTCACAGAAGCTAGAGCGCAGCTCACCATTTCTACCAAAACAATCAACCAGATCTCACAAGAGTTTAATTTTTCAGATCAATATGCTTTTAGTAAGTTTTTCAAAAAACATGTCGGCATAACACCTAAGCTATTTCGTGAACAACAGGTAAATCTTGTTACCAATTGAACATCATAAAGCAGTAATCAAACATTTCTTGTCACCCCAGGGCATGCTAACTTTGTAGCACATATATAAACAAAGTTAAATACCATGAATACAAAGTCAAGAGCCCGAAAAATAGGTTTTTACTTGACGTTATGCTTCTTTACATTCTTTTGCAATCAAACATACGGTCAAGACAGCATAAACAGCCGAAAAATATCAATTGAAAAACTGTTCGAACTTGCTATCCATAACCACCCAAATCTTATTGTTTCGGCGTCGGCCGTAAGTATCGCCCAACAAAAAACGGAAGTTGCAAAATTAAGAAGGCTTCCCGAAATCAGTGCTTCAGCATCGGCTTTTTACCTCGGCAACGCTGCGTTGATCGACAAAGACCTTTCGGGGTCGGAAAAAGTCCCTTTACCCCATTTCGGTAACAACTATGCATTGGAAGCGAAAGAACTTATCTGGAAGGGCGGTGTCGTAAAAAATAGCATCAAAGCATCCTCGCTGGGCGAAGAACTGGCTGAATTGGACCATAAGAATGAAGAACAGAACATTAAAATTTTGGTTTTAGGCTATTACCTTGATCTATTTAAACTGAAAAATCAAGAAGCTGTCTACAATCAAAATATTGAGCTTGCGCACAAGAGACTGGACCTGACGGAAAAATTATATAAACAGGGCATGATCACCAAAAATGATGTTATCCGCAACCAATTGCAAATATCCGAGTTGGAGTTAGCCAAAGAGGTGATTCAGAATAATCGGAAAATCCTGAATGACGAGCTTATAGTCGCATTAGGGCTACCGGAGGGCACAGTAATTGAGCCGGATGACAAACTATTAAACAGCAGCTTTCAGCTGGCAGACCTCGCGAGCTTAAAACAAGACGCTTACGTTTCCAGTCCCGGTCTACAGCTTGCGGCCAAGGAAACCGAACTTTTACTGACAGAAAAGGCTATTACAAAATCAGAGCGATCCCCTGCCCTCAGCCTATTCGCGGGAAACAGTCTTGTGAAACCTATCACCAATGTGATGCCGGTGATCGACAAGTATATGAATACCTGGAATACCGGTATCTCCCTGAATTATACGATTTCTTCCATCTACACGACAGGAAAAAAGCTTAAACTAAATGATCTACAAATTGAAAAGAACGAAAAATACACAAGTGCTCTGAAACAAAAAACCAGCGTCGCTGTTAATACTGCATACATTAAATACAATGAGGCCTACTCACAACGCAAGACGCTGGAGTACAATAAAGCTCTTGCAGATGAGAACTATCGTATTATTGAGAAAAAGTACTTGAACCAATTGGCGTTGATCGTCGATATCATGGATGCTTCAAACTCAAAACTTGAAGCGGAATTGAAATACACAAATGCTGAAATCAATATTGTGTATGCATATTACAAACTTTTAAAAGAGACTGGAAAGATCTAGTACATTTTCCCTTTGCCTAATTTAATCAGTTTTATATATGTAAGGCCTCATTAAGTAATTAATGGGGCTTTTTTATCGACAATACTGCATCATCTTAACTCATTATTATGGCAAATTCATTTTTTAAAACAATCAGATCATCCATCAAGCACTGGTATATTCCATTGATTATCGGCATTCTATTAATTCTTTTGGGGTTCTATACCATTTCCACACCTGTTGCCGCATTTCTCACATTAGCGATTCTATTTTCATGGTCATTTATTATTTCCGGTATTTTGGAAATTATCTTTGCCGTGCAGAACAAAGATGAAGTGGACGGTTGGGGTTGGTACCTCACCGGAGGGATTCTTTATACCCTATTCGGCATATTACTGATTGCCAACCCGTTGCTTTCAGCCAGCACGTTGGCGTTTATTGTAGGCTTTTATGCGCTCTTTAAATCCTTTCAGTTGCTATCCTTTTCTTTTGACCTCAAAAATTACGGCAGTAAATCTTGGGGCTGGAATTTATTATTTGCCATTTTAGGCATTATTTTCAGCTTTATCTTACTTTGGAATCCGCTATTTGCAGGTTTTTCGCTGGTCATATGGACCGGAATGGCCATAAGTACGGTGGGCTTTGCAGCCTGTGTCTTTGCATTTCAGCTGAAAAGTCTCAAAGACATCCCTAGCAAGCTGCCAGACGGGTGGAAAGAGCGTTATCAGAAGCTTAAAGAAGAATTTGATCAACACCGCAAATAGAAAAAGGGCTTAATTGACCTTTTTTTATCAATATTGCTCCGACTGTTAAGTTTATTTACTTATTTCGACAATCTTAAAAGGCACATTATGAAGTGGAAAATCTTGTTTATCCGTCTTTACCCGACTGATTTTCATGATCACCTCTAATCCCTCATAAATCTCGCCAAAAACGGTAAAATCGTGATCAAGTCTTGGCTGTCCGCCACGAGCCAAGTACTCCTGACGTTGTGCTGCAGTATATTTTATCCCTTTCTTCAATTCCAGACTATCCAGTTCTGCTGCCGTGATTTTCTTTCCGACCACGAAATAGATCTGATTCAAAAAAGATGCTTTTGCGGGGTTTCCATCCCGTCCTGCACCCAAGGCACCTATTTTATGATACGCCCGGTCATCGAACTCTGCCGCCAATCGCGGTTTTCTATGAAGAGGATCTGCCGCCTCACGTTTTTCAATATCGATATCATGCTCTCCGCCCTGCACAACAAAATTTTCGATAATGCGATTAAACAATGCTCCTTGATAGACCGTATCCCGAATAGATCGCAACATCAAATCGCGATGATTGGGGGTATAATCATAAAGTACAACTTTAAAATCGCCAAAATCAGTCTTGAAAAGTAAATGTTTTGATTGGGCATAACAATTCCCCAATACAATAAAAACAAAGCTTAGGATGGTTAGAATTTTCCTCATCGTATGAATTAATCGTTTTCTTAGATTTCATATAAAAATACATTAAATTTCGATTTTTGAGAGACATTGAGCGGCAGTTTTCCAAATGCTCTCGAAGAATATCTGTACAGGATACTTTCAAAACTTTTCCTGCACTAAAAAATTACAGCCATCGTATGGAATTAAAACTTGCAAATAAGCGTAAATTTATCTTAGTTTGGATTAAAACTATTCAAGACTATGCAGTATACAGCAAATCCAGACCGATATCAAGATATGATCTATAATCGTTGTGGTCAATCCGGTCTTCTATTGCCTGCCATCTCATTGGGAATGTGGCATAATTTCGGTGACGACACAGCCCATCAAACGAAAGTTGATATTTGCACAACAGCGTTTGACCTGGGAATTACCCATTTCGATCTCGCAAACAATTATGGTCCGCCTGCTGGAAGTGCCGAAAAGGCCTTCGGACAAATATTAAAAGAACAATTTTGCGGATTACGCGATGAGATGATTATTTCATCAAAAGCGGGATATCATATGTGGGACGGGCCTTACGGAGAATGGGGAAGCCGTAAATATGTGATATCAAGCTGTGAGCAATCACTTAAACGCCTGGGTATCGATTACGTCGATATTTTCTATTCACATCGTTTCGACCCCAATACCCCCTTGGAGGAGACCATGCTGGCGCTAGATCAGCTTGTCCGTAGCGGAAAAGCGCTTTATGTCGGTATTTCATCCTATAATTCGCAACGCACAAAAGAAGCCCATGCAATCCTGAAATCATTGGGCACACCTTTTATTATTCATCAGCCTAGCTATTCTATGCTAAACAGATGGGTAGAAACCGATGGTTTGCTCGATACCTTGGATGACATAGGCATTGGTTCTATCGTCTTTTCCCCTTTGGCACAGGGCATGCTCACCGATAAATATTTACAGCATATCCCCGAGAATAGCCGTGCGGCGCAATCCAAATCACTTCAGACAAAATTTCTGAATGAAGAAAATCAAAAGAACATCCAGGCCTTACATGCAATTGCACAGCGTAGAGGGCAATCACTGGCACAAATGGCTATAGCATGGGTTTTACGCCAGAAGCAAGTTACATCGGCGCTAATTGGCGCCTCAAGACCACAACAGGTCATTGATTGCGTGGGTGCGCTGAAGAATCTGACGTTTAGCCCGGAAGAAATTCACGAAATTGATCTTTATGCAAAAGACGGCCATATTAACATCTGGGCTAAATCGGCTGAGATTGATTAAGATCAATGCCATAAAAGTTTTCATCCAAGTAACTACTTCACGCATGGCTGAATTCCATAAACTAAAAATGAGCCTGGATAATACCGGGCTCATTCCGTTAATTAACCCATTTTTTTCAATATCTTTTCAAAGGTGTTGATATTCCGGCTTGTCATCTTATCTTTCAGATTCTTTTTCCCCAACACCTTTCCGAAGCTGGAATCCAAGGTATTGCCCTTGGGTACGCACCAATAAAAGACCGTATCGACAATTTCTCCCTTCTCTCCCGGCACATGTGTCGAATTGCTGAATTCATCCATCAATATTGTTTCGACACCTGTTGTCCCTACAAAAGCATAGACATGGAAGTCTGTATGTATTTCAAAAGGAATATTTGCCTGCAGCAATTCCACTTCTTCCTGTGATCGGATGAACAAAAAAGCTTCATAAGAAAAATATTCCGACATGGACTCCTCTAGTAACTGCTTAAGCGAGGCGGGAGCTTTGTCCGACGAAAAAACAATATTTCCGGAAGCCAGTACCGAAGTAACGTCCGTTACACCGGCGTCCTTAAAAACCTGACAGACATCTGACATCTTCATATTGGTTCCCTTCACATTGACGCCGCGTAGAAAAGCACAGTATTTCATAGTATTACATTAATCGATTATTTCGTCCATCGGATCCCAAAACAGCTTTCTAAAGTCCTTGATCCGTAAATTATTGACAACAAGCCCCTCGGCTTCAAGCCGTTCTTGAAATTCAGGCACTGCAAGCGTGCCGCCACTGGATACAACACGGTGGGCGGGTACATCGCTGGGACATCCTCCCATCGCTTTCCCGACGTGCCTTGAGTGGTTAGGAAAACCTAAAGCTTTTGCTATGGCTCCATAAGTCGTTACTCGACCTTTGGGAATCAGCTTTGCAACCTCATATACTTGTTGTTTGAATTGCTCATCCATGTTAATTTATATTTTATTTGCGCTGTTTAGCATGTCAAAAAATCTTCTTTCCTATTTCCGCGGCGAAAAATGAAGAGCAACCTAAGTTACGAAAAGCTCTTGTAAGCAATACAGTCTTTAATTGATTCACTTGTCTAATTTTCGTTTCCATATGATTTTGGGGGAAACGATTCCTCCAATTGTCTATATACGCGATTCCAGCTAGGGCTATCGTAAGCATTCAGTTTTACATATTGCCCTTTTTTTGTTGCAATGCTTATTTTTATATCTATTCCGTCGTATGGCTGACGCGACTCCTCCTCTTTAGCGGCAATAAATTTCTCCAAATCAATTTTATCCAATAGGAAGTTCCATTTGTCTTCCGTATTGCCATATGATTTTAGGGTACTCTGGGCTGTATCAATTGCAGAAAACAGACAATAAACACTATCTCTTGTTATCTTAATCGTATAACCTTTTGAAGGTGTTGCTGTAAATCCGCCAACCGTAGAAAATGACACTGCTGTAATCTCAGTTTTAGTATTTTCTACCTTCACCCGATGTGAGTTATGGGTACAGCTTTCTCCTAAGAATAGCTGTCCAACCAAAAGTGAGAACTTTAGGATCAATTTTCCGCCCATATCTTGTTCCTTTAGACGCTGGTAAATAATCAAACGAAAAAAAGCGTTGTCTGTTGTCAACAGACAACGTCTTTTGCTGCTTTCCTAATTTACAAAAGTTATTCAGATTTCGTGACCCCAATCTCTGTATTCGTTACATATCAAACCGATCAGTTGCCTTGGATCAGCTCGAAAACTGTTCCTCGTAACACCATACTCACTCGTGACTGGAAATTTTATTCCCTAACAAAAAGTTGTTCATTCTGTTTCCTATCAAAACACATTGATACAGGGCAAAAAAACAAGTGTTTTTCTATAACTATAGGTTAATATTCACTTTCCTTTTAGTGCCTTTTCGAAGGAAAAAAACGGAATCTTCACAGCCCCAGTAGGGATAAAGCACATGCTAAGCACAGATAAAGCACTGTTCATGTATAAAGCAAAATGCGCTTTAAAAGTACTACAAGCATGCGTGAAGGCTTCACAAAGCGACCAAAAATGAGGGCAAGTAGAGCTAGATTTAGTTAATTAATAACTATTTAAATTCATTCGATGAATATACGTAAATGCTCGTTGTTTTATCATTTAATCACTTGAAAATAAAATAGAAATAGGTGTTAATATAAATAATAGGAGTCCACGATTTTGTTTATTATGGTTGTTTTTCATGAATAGATTAAATAAAAAAAGAACTAGTAAGGTGCTTTCTATTCTTTCTGATTTTTCAGAAAAAATTTGAGCGGAGCTAACATGCTATAACTCTGCCCGCTTTTCATATTTTACAATTATGTATATTAAAAAGAACATTTCCTACCCATTACAGCATTAAGAAAGGAAAACCATTATTCAACAGTTATGTTCTATGACTATTAATCTTTGTTCTAAATGAATCTAAAAGGAAATTCAGTTCCTTAGCATCCTCTTTGGTGCCAATAGCCCTTTCTTCCTTTTGATTCCATCTAGTAACATCCCAATGTCTTTTTTTTGAGCATTCTTTTAAAATTCCATCTACCGTAATTCGAACATAGACAATGCGCATAGTTCGGCTTTTTCTCTTGAGCTCTTTAGAAAGAAGTTTAGCCCATAACTTTGTTCTAACATAATCAATCACTTTAAGGGTTATAAATTTCGAACCTAAGCTTAAACTAATCAAGACGTTAAAATATTTTACAAACTGAATATCAACCACTTATAGATCATTTTGTGGCACCTTCAAAAAAATCCCAAAAGTGCCACATATGTGCCACAAACTTTTGGAGTATTTTTGAAGATTTTGCGAATCGTCCTAAACAAAAAAATCCTGCAAATCAATGACTTGCAGGACTTCTACATTTTTTAGTGCTTTTTAAAAACTTTAAAGTTGCACCTGGCGGAGAGTGAGGGATTCGAACCCCCGAACCTGTGACAGTTAACGGTTTTCAAGACCGCCGCATTCGACCACTCTGCCAACTCTCCGCGACAAAAGTACGAATTTTCACTATCCTACCAAATTTTATTTTATATATTATGCTTATTGAGCTTTTATAAACTGAATATCAGCACTAAATTTTACATCGTCGCTCACCATTACCCCTCCTGTTTCCAATGCAGCATTCCAATTAAGGCCAAATTCTGAACGTTTGATTTTGCCCTCTACAATAAAACCAGCTTTGGTATTTCCCCAAGGGTCTTTTTGGATACCTGCAAATTCTAAATCAAAAACGACCGGTCTAGTGACATCACGAATAGTCAAATTTCCCTTAATTTGTTCATTTTCTAAATTCGTTGCCTCAAAAGTAATGGTGGGATATTTTTCCACATCAAAAAAGTCTGGACTTTTTAGATGTCCATCCCGTTGTTCATTACGCGTATTGATGGACGCAGTGTCAATAACAACTTTCGCTAGGGCATTTTTAAAATCTTCGCCTTCGGCATCAACATCTATTTTAAAACCGTCAAAGTTTCCTTTAACGTTCGTAATCATCATGTGTTTTACTTTGAATTCTATCTCGCTATGTGCAGCGTCTAGTTCCCATTTTCCTTGTGCCATAATTTTATGTTTTTTCTATTTGTTTAACAACACAAAGGTAACAGCAGTTTTATTCATTTTGTTTGACCTAGATCAATAAAATAATCTTGTTGAAAAGCAATCAGTTATTGAAAAACCACAAAAAAAAGTTGGCGATATTTTGGAAATATAACACAAATGTCTACTTTTGCATTACCGAAAGCGACGCGCCAATAGCTCAGCTGGATAGAGCATCGGTTTTCTAAACCGACGGTCTCAGGTTCGAATCCTGATTGGCGTACTTAAAAGCTCCTTTGTATGACACAAAGGAGCTTTTTTTATACATCAAATTCAAAATATCCACGATACATACGCAAGCTTGAACCTATCTCCCCTTCTCATTTTTAAATTGCCCCTATTATGGATCAAGCAGACTTCTTGGGG
>NZ_DBGB01000038.1:0-61194 GCF_002295765.1 Sphingobacterium sp. UBA865
CAATATGCTCCAGTATATCCACAATATCTGCCATTATCATAAATTTTCAGATACCAAATAATTGCAGCTAATAATATTATTGGTGAATCGACAAAAAATTCGCCCTGCTTAGTTATCCAGGACCTATTGAGGTTCAGCATAATTGTGTACGCAGACTCATATGCATCAGAGATGTCCGTCATAAATTTGGGATTGATTGGGTTACTTCTGTGACTTTCGCGGGGATTATCAAAATTGATTACATAGAACTTTGGTTTTACCTTGTAGCAGTGAGTATTCCTTAACAGGTGATTATATGCTATAGTTGAGAGATCTGGGAATTTAAAGTCATAGATATACATCGCAAAACCCTTCTCAATATGCTGTTTGATAAAATTATTGACGACGGCATATGATTTTCCCGATCCGGGGGTTCCCAGTACGATTGTCGCACGAAAAGGGTTAACAATGTTGATCCATCCATCATTCCATTTTCCTTTATAATAGAATTTAGTTGGTAAGTTTACCGAATATTCGTTCTCCATCAATTTGGTTTCCTGCATGAAGCTTTCATTTTCGCTATTAAAGACATCATCCATCAGATTGTTCTTTAAAAGCCGGCTTAGCCAAATACCACCTACCATCAATGAAATATATCCAATACTTGTCGTAAGAATGTATAAAAAGAAGCCTATGTCGGGAGAAAGTAATAGTAATGATGTGTTTAGAAAATAAAATACAAATCCTACTAATAAAATGGTATTAATTTTTGTCCAGGTAATTTTTTCATTTTTCACTCCTTTCGTTCCCAAGCAGCTTAATGCAAGAAGCAGGAATGCAAAAGCCTTCGTATAAAGAGTATGTGAAAATAAACCTGCCGTCCTTTGGAAGTTGCTTAAAATTCGGTTGACCACCTCTATGTTCCAGCCCTTGTCTGCAAATGCACTATAACAAAACCAATAAAAATGCATAAGTATCAGAACGATACTTACGGCCCTCATAAAAGCAATAATTTTTGCTAATCCTCTTAAATCATCATCTCCTTGCATATCTGAAAAATTAAATTTGCAAGTGAAATTATTGGGAATCTGTATCCGTTGATTAAATTGGCTTTTCAGGGAATTTTAAGGATTAATTTGGCATTATTAGTTATGTTTTTGACCGAAAACATATAATAAAAAAACTGCTATCAAACAGGTCTGTAGCAATTCTTTGGATTTTCAATAAGGTGATGTAGGATGCTTTTTATTAGAGATTATAAATTCAAGTTCTTTTTAATCCATTCACTAATAATAGCTTTGATATCGTTATAAAGATAATCATAGTCAGTACTATACGCAAAGTCATCCGTTAGATCATATTTTTTAAATATATCATCGCAGACATTCAGCATTTTTAGAGAAAATGGTCTTATCTCTTCATCAACAAAAAAGGTGTCGAATTCGTAGGTGACAACTTGAAAAATTGTATTGAACTTGGAAAAATATAGAGCTTCAAAAAGAATAGAATTTGCGATTCTCTCAGCTTCTTCTTCAGTATTTTTACCTTGAATAGCACCTTCATAAGCTTTAAAAGCCCAATTTGAACGTTGAGAAATAAATTTAGAATCGTAAGCCTTTTCAGGATAATTGGTGTATAGTAATTCTTGAAGGTTTGATCTAAAATACGAGAGGTTTTTAAGTAAAATATCCATATAATATAATTTTTAATGGATAAACTTAAAGAAGTAATATGATACCCTTCAAAATGTGGCAGTGATTGGTATTTTAAGGATAAATTTGTCTCAAAGGAAGCAATTTTTAATTTCTATTACCATTGGAAAAGATGCCTCTGACTTACCTCATGATCTGTTCGTTATATATGCATTGCGCACTGCATATATACAAACAGTTTGATTAGTTTTTGATTTTCCACTGTCCACCATTTTTAGGAGGTGGATCTTTATAGTCAATTTCTGCCGCATCAAATTCACCTGAATTCGATACTTGATTTAGACTATCCGCATTTCTGTTGGATAGTTTACTTATTGATTTTTCAAACTTAAAGTCCTGCTCTAAAGCCTGATCATCGTCCTGCTGTCTACAGGAGTGCATAAAAACAATTCCCGCTAAAATTGTAATTATTGATGAAATAATTGAGATAATCTTTTTCATAGTCATAATATTTAGAAGATTTATCCCCGGGGTTTTAATAGAATTCTGACTTCGAAATTATTGGACTTTTCTCGCTCTGAAAACCTTTGTATGGTGCGCTTCTAAAATAATTATGTTGTATTTCTAGAAAAATAACATTCGTAATTATTTATGTTTCTGGATGTTGACCTAGATATTGCTTCCATTTAATGTTTATTCAATAAAAGGTCATATTTGGGTGATTTTTTTTAATTTTATATGAAAGTCACCTAACCATGAAAGCCTTCCTTAAACTTTATATAATATGTTTTTCGTTTTTTTTCACGATGTCTTTGAAAGGACAGAATGATGAAGAGTTTAGTGAATACTATCTTCTGCGAAAAAATTATGAGGGACTTTCAGAAAATGATGAACATGCGCTTCAGTTTATAAAGCAGTATATAGCCAAAGCGAAAAGAGAAAAGAATTACGAACAATTAATTCAGGGGTATTTGGATGGTATTTTGTACTCATCACACCCAGAACAGAAATTAAAATTTGCGGATAGTACAATTTATGCCTCAAAACTCACTAAAAATAATGAAAAAATAAGCGCTGCATATTTGGAAAAGGGAGTTGTGTATTATTTCCAGTATAAGAAGTATAATCTCGCATTAGATGAATACATAAAGGCATATCAATACGCCAAAAATAGTACAGATTATTTTTATAACAATAGGCTAATCTATCTTATGGGTGTTGTCAACAGTTATATGGGAAATTATAATGAATCCCTGGAACAGTTTAGAACCACGAGTGAATTTTTTAAAAGTGAATCTAAAAAACCTCAACATCCAAACCTCATTTACAACAATTTAAGAGGTTATTTTAATTCTATCCATCAAATGGCAGTATGTTATAGAAATCTTGGACAGTTTAAGCGTTCGGATTCATTAATTGCTGTTGGTCTATTGCAGACATCAACGAGCAAAGAATATATGCAGGAATACAGTTATTTTTTGAAAGAAAAAGGAATTCAGCAATTCAGGAATAGAAAATATGAACAGGCAATCTCATCCCTAAATTCCTGCATGAAATCCATTTCAGCTGTCAATGATTTTGCTTGGTTAACGGTTTGTTATTCTTACATTGGTAAATCATATCTTGCCCTTGGAAAAGAAGATCAAGCTGCAACATATTTTAAGATGGTGGATTCCGTATTTCAAAGACATAACTTCATTTTACCAGAAGTAAGAAATAACTACGAATCTTTGATAAATTACTATAAGACCAAAAAAGATCTTCATAAAGAATATTTTTATACAAAGCAATTATTAAAAGCAGATATAGTCCTTAATAGGGATTTCAGATATCTTTCTTCTAAAATTCATAAAGAATATGATACCCCGTTATTGCGGGAAACAAAGCTTAGTTTAGAAAAGGAGATTTCCAAAAGTAAGTGGACAACTTTAATAATTATAATTTTGAGCTCTTCCGTGATATTGTTCATGATAATATGGCATCAATCTCAAAAGGATAAACTACTTAAAGCCTATTATCTTCTAGAACAGAAAATTTTAAATAAAGTTGAGGAACCAAAGCCTGAAGATTCTTCTCCCATAAATAATTCGGTTGACCCTTATATTCCCCAACAAATAATAAATGAGATATTAAAAAAACTGAAAAAATTTGAACAGAACAATGGTTTTATAGAAAAGGGCTTAACATCTAAAGACCTTGCAAAAAAGTTTGATACAAATTACAAATATCTCACAAGTATTATCAGAGAATCTAGGGGAATGAATTTCACCGATTACTTGGCTCACCTAAGAATAAATTATATTACAAACAAACTATATAATGATAGGAAATATCTGTCATATACCATTATAACTTTAGCCGAGGAATGTGGTATAGGGTCGCGTCAGAATTTTAATGAAAAGTTTCTAAAAATTAATGGTATTAAAGCCACAACCTTTATAAAAAAAAGACGGAAAGACTTAAATTTCGATGATGATCCAATAGTAGAAATTCCCCTATGATGCTTTTTAAAAGTATATTTTCAAAACGCTTTCAGTCCTTTATAAAAATTATGATTTTTAAAATTTAGAAATAATAGCTAATTTTATAAATTATAGCCACCTAAAGATGAAGAATGTTGAAAATATGGCCTATGAAATATTACTGCAGGGACTGCGGAATGGAGATCAATATGCCTTTCACCAAATCTTCCAAACATTTCACAAAGCAATAGTTTATTTTGCTTCTAAGCTTTTACCTGAATACAATTATTCTGAAGCTGAGGAAATTGTACAAGATGTTTTTGTCAAGCTTTATGAAAAGAGATCAACTTTTAATTCTTTTGAAAATATTAAAGCATTTCTATACATAGTAACAAAAAATGCGTGTCTGGACAAGATTGCTAAAGAAAAAGTTAGATCTAATCGCTTTGGTAGATACATTCAGGATTTTGAAGAATCAGAAGAAAGTATTCTTCAAAATATTATTGATGCTGAACTTATTAGCCAATTGGGAGCTGAAATTGATGCACTTCCTGAAAAGTGCAGGATTATAATGAGGCAGTTTTTAGATGAAGATAAAAATGCAAAGGAAATCGCAGATGATCTCGGCATAAGCGTAAGTACTGTCAATAATCAAAAATCCAGAGCCGTCTCTATCATAAAAAAACGGCTTGGAAATGCCGGAATCGCCCTTTTATTATTTTATTTATAAATTTTTCAATTTTCTTTAGAGAAACCTATACTATTTCCCGTTTCTATATTATAAACGCGGAATCATGGAAAGGAAAGATGTTTACATCAGTTTTGAAATAAGCAATATATTAAAAAAAATCGTTCAGGAAGAACCTTTGACTTTTAGTGATCATTCAACTTTAGAAACTTGGTTATTAAAGGATGAAGGGAATAAAATATATTTCAATAATTTAAAAAATGAAAATCTTGTCGCTGATTCCATAAAGAAACTTTATAATACTGATTCAAATGTTCAATTCAAACTGATTGAACAAAAAATCAGAAAGAAAAGAAAATTAATGCTGTTCCGAAAAATGAGCATTGCTGCTGGATTCATAGTCGTTTTCGGAACGTCAATTTGGTATTTAAACTATAAGTCGGGTACGCAAGAACCAACATTTAAAACCATAGAAAACGACATCTTACCGGGCTCAAATAAAGCTACTATAACTTTTGGGAATGGTAAAGCTATTAATCTGAAAGAAACGGAAGGCATTTTGGTAACTCCCAGCGGCCTAACCTATAGTGATGGGAGTTCTATAAATGATTCAGAATTCATCGGATCAGCAATACTGAAAACCCCGAGAGGTGGCCAATATAAAATTACCCTTGCAGATGGTTCTAAAGTTTGGCTAAACTCCAATTCGTCTTTAGAATATCCAGTAAAATTTTCAAACAATAATAGAGAAGTCCGATTAAATGGTGAAGCTTATTTTGAAGTTCATCATGACCCAAAACATCCATTTCTCGTCAACACAACTCTCCAAGAAGTTAAAGTTCTTGGAACAACCTTTAATATTCGTGCCTATGAGGACAAACAGTATACGACTCTCGTTCAGGGAAGCGTAGAAATTAAATCTAATGGCTCTACATTTACCAGAAAATTGAAGCCCAATGAACAGGCTATAATTGATCATTATAGCCTTTCCATTAAAAATGTCGATGCTCTTGATTTTATCGGCTGGAAGGAAGGGTTGATAAATTCGGGAAATATTTCTCTCGTGGAACTTTCAAAGGAAGTTGAACGTTGGTATGATGTAGACTTCAAATTTCCCCAAAATTTCAAAAATTCAGAGAGTGCAGATTTAAGCATTAACAAAAATGAAAATCTTTCCACTGTTCTAAAAGTAATAGATAAAACATACGGTGTAAAAACTGAGATTCACGGAAAGGAGGTGATCATCAGATAAGAACGTTTCATATGTGTTTATGCCCGTAGTTCGTAAGAATATACCGTCCCGAGGTCCAGTCGGGACGGCTGCGGGTTTTTAAAAGTTAAATAAAGCAAATTACTAACCCTAACTCAAATGTAATGAATAATACCATTATCGACAATGGTAAACCGATTTCTATTCCCCTATGGAAACGGAAAACCAATGAAAAACAATTAGAAAAAAGACAAGTCATGAAAAACCTAATATTTTTTATATTGATTATTTTTCTCGCTTGCACAAAACTTACTGCACAAAAAATAACATTGATCCAAAAAGATGCACCTTTCAGGACTGTTATTCGCCAGATTAACCAGCAATCGGGCTATTCTTTTTCAATAAATAGCAGGCATATGAAGATTGCTAAGGCTGTCACTATATCTGCAAAGGAAAAAGATCTAAAAGCGGTTCTAGATGAAATCTTCAATGACCAACCGTTCGATTATTCTATTGAAGGAAAAATTATAGTTTCTGTCGATAGGGGGAAGGAAACAGGTTCTAAAAACCCAATAGATAAAGATCAGACTCCCATAAGAGGAAAGGTTTCTAATGAACGGGGTGAACCGTTGTCCGGAGCTTCTCTTCGAGTAAAAGGAAGCAATGTAAACTTTATGACAGATGCAAATGGAATTGTTATGATCCCTGGTTCATTAAAGGACGAGGTACTTCAAGTTTCATTTATCGGTTATACACCAGTAGAAGTTCCTGTAATAAATTCAGGTAATATTATTATGCATCAAAACGATAATATTATTGGAATAGTAGATGTTGTTTCGACCGGATATCAAAACATACCTAAAGAACGAGCAACGGGCTCATTTGTCCAAATAGATAACCAATTATTAAACAGACGTGTTAGCACGAATATTTTAGACAGACTGGACGGTGTTACAAGTGGATTGATTTTTAATAAAATTTCAGGTCCAATAGGGTTAAATCCTCCGAATGAAAAATTAGGAATAAGCATAAGAGGAAGAGTTACAATTGATGATAAAGTTAGCGCTGATCCTCTGGTTGTACTTGACAATTTTCCCTATGAAGGAGATATTAATAATATAAATCCAAATGATATTGAAAGTATCACAGTACTTAAAGATGCTGCTGCAGCTTCGATCTGGGGTTCGAGATCTGGGAATGGTGTCATTGTAATCACTACCAAAAAAGGAAAATTTAATCAACCCTTAAAGATTGATTTTAATTCAAATTTAACCGTAGGGGCAAGGCCAAATTTAAAATATTCAAGAAATTTTCTTAAATCCTCTGAATTTATAGATGTCGAAACGTTTCTTTTTAATAAGGGGTATTATGATCCCAATTTAAACGACAACAATTACTATCCTGTAATATCACCAGTAGTTGAGCTTTTATCGAAACAAAGAAATGATCCTTCAAATGAGAATATTACTGACCAAATAAATAGATTGAGAAATGTGGATGTTCGCGACCAAACATCCGAATATTTTTATCGTCCCAGTATGAATCAACAATATTCATTGGGTTTTAGAGGAGGTTCGGAAAAATCTATTTATTCACTTTCTATAGGATATGACAAAAACCGTAATACCTTGTTTGGTTCTGGAAACAATAGGTTTACTATTAATTCAACAAATACATATCATCCCATTAAAAATTTGGAAATTACAGGTTCTGTATTATATACAAAGAGTGAGAATAAATTTGGATATCAATACACTTCTCCGTATCCATATATAAGTTTTGTTGATGATAATAAAAATCCGCTTGCGGTACCATATGGAAAAAGAGACAGTTATCTTGAAAATAGCCAAAGTTTAGGCTTTTTAGATTGGAAATATAGACCCATTCAAGAAAGAGACCTTTATGATACCAGTACTAAAACTGATAACATCCTTATAAGAGGCATTGTCCGGTATAATTTCACTGATTTCTTAAATGCTGAAATTCAATATCAGCATGAAAATGAATTCGGAAATAATCGTGGTTACAGAAGTCCCGAAAGTTATGAAGCGAGAAATTTCGTTAATATGTACAGCCAGCGATCTAGTGAGGGCTCATTTACATACCCCTTTCCAAAAGGAGGAATTCTCTATTTAACAGACAGAAAATTGTATTCCAATAACTTCAGAACACAGTTGAATTTCAATAAAGAATTTTCACAAAAACATTTAGTATCTGCAATTGCGGGAGCTGAGATAAGAGAAATAGTAAGTGAGAGTACTGATAAAGCGTTGTATGGCTACAATGATGAGTTTGGAACTTCTGTGACTAATTTAAATTATAATATTCCTTATCCAATGAACCCATCGGCACTTGGATCAACGGTTCTTCCGTCTCCTCTTGGGAAAATTATAGGTAATACAAATAGATATATATCTTATTATGCAAACGGCGCTTACACGTATTTAGGTAAATATACTTTTTCACTGAGTGGAAGAAAAGATGGTGCAAACATTTTTGGAGTGAAAACAAATGATAAAATGACACCACTTTGGTCAACTGGTGTTGCTTATGATATCAGCAAAGAATCGTTCTATAAATTTTCGTTAATACCTTATTTAAAACTAAGGGCATCATTTGGATATAATGGAAATGTATATAATGCCTCATCCTATTTGACGGCAACCTATGATGTCAGCCCAATTACTGGACTACCAATTGCCTACATCACGAGTGCCCCAAACGCAGAATTAAGATGGGAGAAAATTAGAAACAAAAATCTAGCTTTAGATTTTTCATCTAAAGGTAATCGCTTGAATGGTTCATTTGAAATTTATGAGAAGTTGGGTACTGATCTTATCGAGGATGCTTTGTTAGCACATTCAACCGGGTTTTCTTCTTACAAAGGAAATGCCGCAACTGTTAAGACAAAAGGTTTTGATATTAATTTAAACTCAGTAAATCTTAATGGTAATTTTAAATGGAATACGACTATACTATTAAGTTATAATAAAGATAAAGTAATATCTTATGACACAAAATATACTTCGCAATATCTAACAAGTTCAGGGCTTAATATTGATGGTCCTGGAAGATATGGTTTATATATCAAGGAAGGAAATAGTCTTTTCGGAGTATATAGTTTTAAAACAGCGGGACTTGATCCAACAAATGGAGATCCTCAGGGATATTTAAATGGTGTTATAAGTAAAGACTACCTCAATATAATTACAAGTTCGAATAATGAAGATATTGTATATCATGGTTCGTCAAGACCAAGAAATTTTGGGGCATTACGTAACACTTTCTCTTTTAAAGGAATCTCTTTATCCGCTAACGTTACATATAAATTTGGATATTACTTTCGCCGAAGGTCAACCTCATTAAACCTGTCAGACGTTGTAAATAGCGGATATGCCAATCAAGAATTTCAAGACCGATGGCAAAACCCAGGAGATGAAACGCGAACTACAGTTCCCTCAGTCTTATACGAATTCAACTATAATCGCAATATTTTTTATCAAAGCTCTGAATCTCTTGTTGAGAAAGGAGACCATATAAGATTACAGGATATTAGCCTTAGTTATGATTTTAATAAGGAATTACTTAGAAATCTTCCAATTTCCTCATTACAAATTTATAGTTATATAAATAATATTGGTATAGTGTGGCGAGCAAATAAGAAAGGAATTGATCCGGATGTTAGTGAATATAACCTTTCCGGTTATAATTCCTACCCAAATCCGACAACAGTATCATTTGGTATTAGGACAACATTAAAATAAATGCAGTTATGAAAAATATTATAATCTATGCAATATGTACATTTATCCTTGTTGGTTGTAAAAAGCAAGATGAATGGTTAGAGAAAAAATCAAATAAATCAGATATTATCCCATCTACCGTTGAAGATTTTCAGGCTTTACTAGATAATACTGATGTGATGAATACCAAATACCCTGCAATTGGATTAATTGGTGCTGACAATTCCTATATTTTAGATCAAACTGCCATCTCTGGTGGTACATTACAAGAAAGAAATGCATATAAGTGGTCAAGCGACATTTATGAGGGAGAGTTATTTGCTCCAGACTGGACTTATCCTTACCAAGTTATCGAATATTCTAATGTAGTACTTGATGGCATTGAAAAAATTAAAAATATTAATGATACTCGAATACCAGAAGTAAAAGGAACAGCATTATTTTTTAGAGCTTTTGCATATTATCAGTTAGCACAATTATATGCGAAACAATACAATGAAAGTACCGCAGATTCAGATCTAGGGCTTCCCCTTAAATTAAATTCCGATGTAAATGATTTGCCAAACCGTTCCACATTAAAAGAAACTTATGATAGAATTATTAATGATCTTATTGAAGCCGAATCTTTACTCCCTCTGCAAGTCAGTTACAAAACTCGGCCTACAAAATTAGCGGCAGAAAGCATGCTTTCAAAAGTATATTTTAATATGCAAAATTATACTAAGGCTAAAGAATTTGCAGATATTGTCCTTTCTAAAAATTCAGAACTTATTGATTTCAATACCTTAAGTACAACTGTGAATTTTCCATTTCCTACTGTTCGAGGTAATAATACTGAAATTATATTTTATGCACAAACTATTTCATATACTTTTAACAGTAGACAGGAATTATGTGTAATGAAAGATTTATTTGATACATATGAAAATGAAGATCTTCGTAAGGCAATTTTTTTCAAAAAAAATACCAATGGCGCAATTAACTTCGGTGGTAGATATACAGGAGCAGGCGCACTATTTTGTGGAATAGCTACAAACGAGATATTTTTGATTAGATCAGAATCATTGGCTAGATCGGGGAATTTTGTTGAAGCAATGAACGACTTAAACAAGCTTTTAAAAGAGAGGTGGAAAAAAGAAAATGGACGAAGTACATATTCAAATAAAACAGCTTCAAATCCTACTGAAGCTTTGTTATTAATAATTAATGAGCGCAGAAAAGAACTACCCTTTACTGCCAATTTAAGATGGGAAGATTTACGCCGTTTAAATATGGATGATAAATTTGCAAAAAAACTAACACGTAATATAGGCGTAAATATCTACACTCTAGAAGCCAATAGTCCAAGGTATGTATTCCCAATCCCTCCTGTAGAAATCAATTTTCATCCATTAACTCAAAATATTCGATAATGAAAATGATAGTCAAATTTATAATATTAGGCATTCTTTTGGTAAATTATGCTAATGCTCGAACTATTCAAACAAATTCGAAAGGCGGCAATAAAGTGGCATATTTAAGAATTATCATAAATGACTTAACTAAAAAAAATAATATCAAATTAGCTTATTGGGATAACGGATGGGGTGCTAATTCAGGTGTTAATAATAAAAATTTAACTTCCAACTCTGGAGAAAGAATAAAAATTGAATTTAAGAACAATGAATCATTTTTGTATGCTGATTTATCTGTAGAAAATGGGCAGACAATATTTAATAATTATATAATTGAACCTGGTGATGATTTAACTTTTAATATTGAAAGGAACATTATTACTGTTACCGGAAAGGGTAAAGAGAAATATGAACTCTTTTTTGATATCCAAAAAGATTTAAAAAAATTGTCCGTTCAAACTTTAGATTCGGTTCGAAAGTTAGAGAAAATATATGGTTATGAATACTTTGCTTTAAGAAAAACTGATATTACAAGCTATGAAAGAAGGTTTGATAATGCTTTTGTCTCATTAGAAAATTCTAAGTTGACGGCTTTAGGTGCATTGGAAAAATACCGAGATAAATTATCTAAATCAATTTATTCATTACTAAAGGCTAATATAACGTTCAAGTATAAAAATGACTACCAACAAGCTTATATCTTTTATACTTCCGAAGCTAATGCTCAAAATAAAGAATTTGCTGATTCTTGTATAAATAAACTAAAGAAGATTTACTCTGAAAATTTATTAAAATTCGACCAAAAATTTGACAGAGATATTCTTCTGTATTCCGACTATTACTACGATTTTATATTAACTGGTTTACGGAAAAAAGACTTCCCTCCACCTCAGGCAGTTGCATTTCTTAGAAAGGATTTTAGCGGACTATTTCAGGATAGGTTGTTAACCTCATATTTACTTGTTAAAAAATTACAATCTGACAAATATTCTGATATTATTATTGAAGTTACAAATTCAGTTAAAACACCTTACTGTATTGACTTATTAACAAAATATCGCGATAGTTCTTTGGCAGGAAGCTTAGCATATAATTTTTCTTTGCAGGATACTCTAGGAAACGTCGTAAAACAAAGTGATTTTTTAGGAAAAGTTTTGTTGATAGATTTTTATTTTACAGGCTGCACAAATTGCCGTATTCTTAACGATCAAATGACTGAAATATATAATATCTATAAAGATAATCCTAAAATAAAATTTATTAATATTAGTATCGACAAGAGTAAATATGAGTGGATTAAATCTGTGCGAAGTTTAGAATATTCGCATCGAGGAAGTTTAAACTTATATACTAACGGAAATGGTTCAGAAGAAAAACTTATTAGTCATTATAATATACGTGGATATCCAACAGTATTAATTATAGATAAGTTGGGAAAGATTGCAAGTTTAAATCCGCCTAGACCATATGATGAAAAAAATAGGATGAATTTAATTCAATTAATAAACTCACTTCTTTAAAATTTTAAGCCTAAGGTTTTACCAATAGATATCATCTTAGGCTTAAACTGTTCTTATTCCTATTCTTCAACCCATCTAGCATTTGTGTGATAAGGTTGGAAATTATTAGGATCGGTATTACTACCGGACGGATTGATTTTAGTGTAATCACAGGTTTGACTAGACTGAGTTACACAATCCCCCGAAGGTCTACTTGATTTTAATTGGTAAGTAGAACCAATTAGCACATATTCTCCAGCAGCTTTATTACTTGCAGTAAATGCGCTTCCAACGGCAAATACTACTGCCGCACCTAATAATAATTTAAAATTTTTCATAATAAAAAGTTTTTGATTTGTTGCTTACTCTGGTTGAAGGTTTTCAGCTTCCCCTTATTTTGGACCCAATAATTTTAATTCACTTATACTGATCTAAATTATTCTAGCGGGTTATAAAGTAAATGATTGGACGAATTTATCTTGTTTGCTGGATGGTAATTAACATAATCATAAAATATCAAAATAGCTCTTTAGTTGGAGTATGACTTTTAATTTTCCACTTCAAGATATAATGGAGATTATAGTGAAATAAATCGATTAATACGTAAATTTACAATCTGTTAGAAGTTTAAAATATCTTTATAATGGGAGTCAAAATCTAAGAACTCTAATAAAGAAAGAGATTAAATTAATAAATTCACTACAAAATTTAAGGTGCCATTAATGATAGCACCTTAAATATTCTTTAGTCCTCACCTTCAACCCATTGGGCATTTCTCGTATTAGGGGTGAAGTTATTTGGATCTGTATTACTGCCAGATGGATTAATTTTGGTATAATCACAAATTTGACTTGGCATTTCTCGGCATTCTCCGGCAGGTCGATTTGTTTTAAGCTCATAAGTATTAGGAGCGATTAAAACATATTCTCCTGCATAAGCTTTGTTGCTAGCAGTAAAAGCGCTTCCAACGGCAAATACTACTGCCGCACCTAATAATAATTTAAAATTTTTCATAATAAAAAGTTTTTGATTTGTTGCTTACTCTAGTTGAAGGTTTTCAGCTTCCCCTTATTTTGGACCCAATAATTTTAATTCATTTATACTGATCTAAATTATTGTAACTGGTTATAAAGTAAATGATCTGACAAGTTTTTCTTGTTTACTCGAATAGCGAGTGAAGTGATCACAACGAAAAAAAGGTTAAAAATTAAATGTTGTGGCCATGTTAGATTTTTTATGACGCCTCCACATGAACACGGCACATACTCAAAAACATGAAATAGAACTAGCGCTGTATAAATTGTAAATAAGCTCATCAAAAACAATGATGCATATAAACCTATCAATCTGGCTTTTTCAAATAATAGAGCAATTACAATTGAAATTTCAGTTATTGGTATTAACCACCTTAACAATGGTGTTAAGCTATTCGGAAAGGGCTGATTATTTAAATCATAAGTAAACCCCTTAAAATCAACAAATTTGCTTACACCAGTATAGAGGAACAAAATGACCAATAATACAACTACTATCTCCGTAAAAATTCTCTTTTTTTGCATGACAATGGTTTTTTAGCTTTTTCATTTCTCACAGTTGAAATTTAAAGGCTATTACCATTTTTTTTTCGATATAAATTTCAAACTGTCGTGAGAAATAATTCAAACAAATGTAGAGGGAGAAAACAACATGATGCAACATAATGATGTTA
This sequence comes from Sphingobacterium sp. UBA865, assembly GCF_002295765.1. NCBI lineage: Bacteria > Pseudomonadati > Bacteroidota > Sphingobacteriia > Sphingobacteriales > Sphingobacteriaceae > Sphingobacterium > Sphingobacterium sp. UBA865. Next base: position 14,336 of record NZ_DBGB01000038.1, read on the forward strand.
CGATTCTAGAAAAACACCATAACTTTCCTTTATTCAAAGCAAAAATTCATATTGTAATAATTCTAGAATAATAACAAAAATGACGGTCTTTGGAAGCGCCATTCTTATAAATCACTTATTTTTTTTCTTTTTTTTATCAAATTCAAATGAAGTTTTACCATTTTCGTCAAGTATAATGTATGCATCAAACTTATTTCCTGATCTACTTTTCATGCCTTTCAAAAGTGATGTCCTTTTTTTGGTAATTAAGTTTTCCATTTCCTTATCACTTAGGGCAACCTCACAGACCTTCTTAAACTGAATCCATTCACAGTTCTTATCTGGACATTTTACTACATGTTCATTAAAGATTAAATTATGAGTTTTGCATTTTGGACATTTTAATTGCAATGTATTTGGTACAAACTCAGTAGATAGAAGTTCTGTGGTAATTTCTTTAGCATAGGCTTCCATTTCATTTTGAAATAGATTAGCATTTAACTCATTATTTTCTATCTTCTGAAGAGCAAGCTCCCATTGCGCAGTCATAGCGACATCGGCTATTTTCTTTTCTTTTACGAGTTCATAAACCTGAATTCCCTTTTTGGTTGGAACTAGATTTTTTTTCTCCCGGACAATATAATTTCGATCAAACAAAACTTCAATGATAGCTGCGCGAGTGGCTGGCGTTCCAATCCCAATATTATTAAGTGATTTACGCTCTTCTTCATTTTCAATTTGCTTCCCTGCATTTTCCATTGCCGATAGGAGACCTGCCTCAGTGTAAAGAACTGGCGGACGGGTCTTTTTTTCTAATATATTTGCCTCATTAACGCTGAGTGAATCACCCTCTTTTAATGTTGGTATATCCAATAATACCTCTTCATCATTGTCCTCATTTTTAAAGAGGTTTTGTATAGATCTCCATCCCGGATCAATCACACGGGCTCCTTTCAGAATAAATTCAAAGTGCAGTGATTCCAGCTTAACTTCAGTAATTTCTTTTGTACATTGGTAGCATATTGATTCAAGAAGCCTAATAGCAATCATATCATAGATAGCATTTTCCTTACTCGATAGGGCTGAAGGAATTTTATCTGTTATCAATAATGCATGATGATCTGTAACTTTAAGGTCATTCACAATTCTTTTATTGAATCGGCCCCATTTTACATTGTTTATCCGCTCTTTATAACCAACGCGATTCTCCAAAGCTCTGACTAGATCAGGGATCTCCGGCCAAATGTCATTAGATATATATTTACTGCCTGTTCGGGGATATGTAATGAATTTCTGCTCATATAAGCTTTGTGCAATTGATAAAGTCTCTTCGGCAGTAAGATCTAATTTCCTATTAGCTTCTTTTTGTAAAGAAGTTAAATCGAATAGTAGAGGTGGCTGTTCGTTTGAATTACGTTTATCGACTGAATTAACAATAGAACTTCCTAAACGCTCAATCGATTTTAATACTTCGGTAGCTTTTTCTTTATCATCCCATTTTTCCTTCGATATACTGGAGAAATAGAGTCCATCTTTTAAATATTTGAGTTCCAATTGCCAATAGGTTTCAATTTTAAAATTTTTATTGTCAATGTACCTCTTACAAATTAAGCTCAGAGTTGGTGTTTGCACTCTTCCTAGAGAATAAATTCCATTTCCAGCTTGTAAAGATAATGCCTGAGTTGAATTTATTCCCACAAGCCAATCCGCACGGCTTCTGGCTTGGGCAGCAAAAAATAATCCATCGAAATCGGTTCCTGGCTTTAGATTGGCAAAACCTTGGTCAATAGCTTTTTCTGTTAATGAGCTAATCCATAGTCGCTCAAAAGGTTTTTTACAATTCAAATAATTATAGATATATCTAAATATTAGTTCACCTTCTCTACCAGCGTCAGTTGCAACAATTATGCTGTCACATTGTTCAAAAATAGTTTCTATTATTTTTAATTGCCTAACTGCACTGGGATCGTCAAGATAACCTTTTTCTTTTTTGACTTTTCTTACTGTAAGTAAGAATGGATCTGGCAATATTGGTAAGTTGTCTTTTTGAAATCCGGTAATACCATATTCCGAAGGCATTCCCAAAGAAATTAAATGACCTATTGCCCAGGTAACGATATAGCCATTACCTTTTAAAAAACCTTCATTTTTTTCTGTTGCTCCCAAAAGTGCTGCAATTTCTCGCGCAACGCTTGGTTTTTCAGCTATTACTGCTTTCATATTAATTTATTTTAGGATACTCTTCGACCTCTTTTTTTAGGCGCATTGTTGGTTTCTTTTTGCGTGTTCTGCTGCCTTTTATTAGCAGGCGTACTTTGACCTGATTTTAATGGCTCCTTGATATTTTTAGTAGCTTCATTTGTTTTTCCATCGGAATTAACAGCGACCTGGGTTTTATGAGTTTCAGCTGTGGTTGCATTTTGTTTAAGTTTATTGGGGTTTTTAAAATTAAAATCCAATTCTCCTTTTTCTTTATTTAGCCATACATATCCCGGATATTCCTTCCCAGCACCATCCTTAAAATCGGTAATATATACTGTTTCACCCTTGCTAAGTTTATTATACTGGTCGAATGTAAATTCTTTCCTTCTAAAAGTTTTTGGTATTTCTGCAGATTGGTTTTGAGAGTTATCCTGTTTTTGAATTTTGGAATTTCCTTTATCAAATTGAAATTCAATATGACCTTTGAAAGCATTAAATTGGATTTCACCATTAAATAAAGTATCTCTTTTAGAAAGCATCCCTTCAAGATATACAGGCTTACCTTCCAATAAAAGATTTTTTTGATCGGGAGTAAGGGTCACTCCTTTGATAATATCATCAATACGCATCTTTTCAACCGGAAAAGAAACTAATTGATTTGTATCCTTATCTAGCGTTATCACATGGAAAGCCTTCGTATTATTATCTGTAATTAGTTCTACAGCTCTTCCCATATTTCCTCTTTCTAATAGGTTGGTTTTATCCTCTTCGGTAAATTCATGTCCTTGAAATTTTTTATCTAATTCAATTTCATTTTTTTTGGGAAGCATGTTAAATACCGCTAGACCATCCTTTCCCTGTTCAAGCCATAACTTAGCTTGGGTTTCAATTTCTTGATTTCCAACTTTTAACGATACTGTAAGCATGTCATTTGTTTTATAACCTTTTAAAAGAGAGTCCAAAAGATTGAATTTCTCAAATTCCTCGCGGCTGTATCCAAGATTTTCAAGGCTTTTCCAGTCGATTTTTTCAATGGAATAGTGATTACCATTACTATTTTCCGTTTTGTTTTGTTGTTTCGCCATAGTATTTTTATTATTGTTTTTACTCAAAATATCTTTTAGTCCTTCCAGAAGCTCTTTACCTTCAAGTTTTGCTGTATCAATAAATTGCTGCATTTTTTTCGCTATCATGACAGCAGTTTCAATAGGAACTTTAAAAAAATTGAAGCGTGTGGGATTGCCGATCTGACTAAAAAAATTCTTTAAAAAATTGGAAAGCATATCTTCATTTTTGTTGAGTTTCAAAAAAGAATTTTCTTTTCTTTTAGTTGGATCAACCGTTTCAAGCTCATCTTTTTCACCAGGTTTTTTGCCGGATTTTTTCTTTATTCCTTTAACCGCGAGAATTTTATTGGTTTCTGTATCATGGACAAGCAATGTATCTGTTAGATCATTTGCTTGATCAGATTTCTGATTTTTGGATTGATTAGTACTCATAACTCTAAATTTTTGTAAATCTCAGATCAAGGTATTTTATAAATCAATAGCAATAACTAAGTTGGAATTTTATGGTATTATTCGGCTTTCAATTTCCTCTTACGCTTAGTGGGAGTGTTAAAACTATCACGAATAAATTGGTGGACATCTGATAATTTGTAATAAAGCTTACCACTAATAGTGTAATAGAGTAATTTACCATCAGACCTGTATCTCTGTAATGAACGATTACTAATTTTTAGCATTTGAAGCAAATCCTGATTGTCTAGCAATTCTTCTCCATCAATTGCATTGTTAGTTTTCTTCATTTCTCTTACGCTCTCGGAAATCAAATCGAATCGATCCATGATTCTTTCCATCCAAGCAATAAATTCTAATCTGTCAATATTCATCTGTTTAAAATTTTTGTTCACAGACAAATTTCTTAGAGTAAAATAGCTCAGTAACCCAAGTTTAATCAAGAGCTGCCAAGAGAAATTGAAAATTTTTTTTTGTAATTTTTATTCTTCAGATGCTCCAATTCTCACGAATGAAAGGTTTCTATTTTGTTGGTTTATTAGGTCAACTTGGCATATCTTGGCATAACTTGGTAAAAAAAAGACAACCTATTGGCTGTCTTAATCAAATAATGTTATAGGTTCCTGCTCATGTATTCTTCTAAACTTACTTTAAGATGGTCAAGAAAAGCTGTTTTACTTCCGGACCTGACTTTCATTCGGTGGAAAGCATGGTGGAAATCGCCTAGTTCTATCTGGAAAAGTGTTTCAATTATGGTACTGATTTTTGATATTGCCAATCGACCATTGGATAAAGACCTGGCAGCATATAATGCATATATTAACTCTATTAGAGCGTTCTTAGAATCGGTCCAGAACATATCATCGTAATTGGTATATGTTAGCGATGGTGAATCATATTCATTGTCAGGGCTCAACCTATTTCTTATATAAGTATATAATAGTTCATCTGCAATGATATGAGCGACTTTATAGTCATAATATGTTGAAAAATTTGGATCGATTTCAAAGACAAAACTATTTAGTCCTTCTATTATATCAATATTTCCTAAAGCAAAATATTTCTTATCCAGATCTTTACGATCTGATTTTATATATCGATAAAAATCTGAATCTACAAAATGCTCCTGAAATTCTTTGTTTAATTTTTCAAGTTCATTTTCGAAATATATCTTATAAAGTTCACCAGCTTTTGTTGGACAAGATGTTTCAATTCTATATACCTTATTATAATAAATAAGCTTTCCTAGAAGTTGTGGTTTTACGTATTTAAAAAAATTGATCTCCTGATCTTTATCAATGAAACCTTTGTCTGATACAAGCTTTTTTGTTTCATTCAATAATTCTCGGAGAGAGGTCGCCATTTGATAGGCTTCTTTTATAACCTTTTCTTTAGTTAGCGTAATTTTGCATTCTTGAATTTCAATACGTTTTACTATTGTATCATAAATTGATTTTGTCATGGTAAAAATATATTTGAAAGGTTCTCATTATCAGGTCCAGTGATCAGCAGTCCTAAAAATATAATATTTTTCCCTTTGTGGCGATTTATTTAATTTATCAATTAATTATATATTATTTTGCTAATAACCTTTATTACATTTTTAAATTTTTATTGAAATATTTTATTCGTTCATAATTTGATTCATAAGCAATTTAAATTAATGTAAGGTGAAATTATTTGCTGTTTAATATTTGAGTGTGATTAGCAAATATTCGTTGTGTGATGTTTGATATAACAGGAACTAATTGACAAAATTTGTTCTAATAGGCGACTTACGTGCTAAGAGATAGATCTCCTTTATATATGGTCTAAACTATTGTAAATAAAAACCTTCCAAAATAAAGTTGGAAGGTTTAAAATGCTTGTATGATTTCTAATGCCATCTTTTTTTTGTTATTCTTTTTAAGATAGCATTACCATCACTACTTAATTCATTTAAGGATTTTTCTTTACCCTCTTGAATCCATTCTAATAGTTCCATTTTAGAAAAATGCAATCTATTTCCCTTTTTATAAAACGGTATTTCGCGTAGACAAACTTTAGAATATAATGTTGGTAATGATAATTTTAAAATTTTGCAAGCCTCTTTCGCATCAATAAATTCAAGTTCTGGCATTTCATTTTGGATACGATCCAATAAAATTTCTTCTAAACTTTCCAATCTTTCTTCAATTCTTCTAAGAATATTTGGTATTTGATCAAATGTATATTCCATTTTTTTTTTTTCAAGTTAATAAGACCTTGAAAAACGTTCTTGATAATGACTTGATCTGTCGTAATTTGTCTTTTGAAGGTATTTATAGCTTACTAACTATTTCATAAAATCTCAAAATTACTAGATATTTAAATTATCTGTTGGAGGATCAATCTGGTCGATATTTACGATGTTCTTACCTATATCAAATAAATTAATTTTAATTTTTTCAGAGGCTTCTTTTTTTAAACTGTCAACTATTTTCGCATATATCTCTGTTGTTTTGATATCTTTATGTCCCAATAGTTTTGAAACTGTATATATAGATGTTCCAGCAGCTATTTGTAAGGTCGCAAAGGTATGTCTGAAACCGTGGAAGGTGAAATGTTTTTCTATACCAGCATTTGCCAACCACTTTTTCAACTCTGCTACTGTGTTATGATAATTTAATCCTTCAAATACTCTTGAATCAGAATTTCCTCTTGGACCTAACAATTTTATAGTTTGATCAGATACTGGATGATATTCTGCATTCTCTGTTTTTTCCTGATTATATACTATATAATAATTGCCTTCGGTTCCATGAATTTCACTCCATAATAGCTTTTCAACATCTGAATATCTGAAACCGGTCATAGCAGAGAAAAGTCCTGCCTTTTTTACTATTGGATTTCGACACTCAGAATTTGCCATTCTTTCTAATTCCTCCATGAATAAAAATGGACGATGAGTTTCCTGCGGTGCAATACTGTCAATTATTGAACCTAGGTCTGTGGGTAAAAAGCGCTTTTTAAAAGCCTCCTTTAATGTCAGCTTAAATCTTCCAAAATAAGCTACGGCAGTATTCTTTTTTATGGTTTTTCTGCGTCCCAATGCGGGGCATGTTAACAAATAATCTGCATATTCCTCACATAGCGTTTCATTCAATTCATTAAATGGAATTTCGGGCCCAACAAAAGTCTTAAAATATCTAACAGACATTACCCAGTTATAACAGTTGTTTCTTTTTTTAGCTTCAGCTTCAAAGAATTCAATAAAGTTTGATTTCATCTTTTCTTCAGAAATAAAATCAAACCTCTTGCTTTGTAATTCTATATGCCTTTGAGCTCTTACATATTCTCCTAAAGCTAAAGTTTCTTTATTGAACTTCCTTTCAGTTTCGTTTTTGGGACGATTATAGATATATAATTTTAGATAGTGTTTTCGTTCCATTTTTCCTGTTTCTGGATTATAAATGGGAGGCCATATGTCCAGAAATAAAGATTGTCTGCCTTTTGATATAGGTTTTTTCCTTAATGTTACTTTTGACATAATTTTGGATTTTTGAGTAATATTAAAAATTGATAGTGTAAGCCAGATTTTATGGCTCTCTTAGGGGAAATTTGGCGTCAGAATGCCAAATAAATTGGTGTTATCCTGAATAAATACCCAACTCAATCCTCTTTAAAATATGCTCAATTTTAACTCTTGGTACATATACAAATTTGCCCTTCTGAAATTTTGGGATATTATGTCTTTCTATAAGATTTTTTAAGGAAGTCGGAGAGATATTATACTCTTTTTGAATTTGACCCATTGTGAAGCAATCCTTTAAAGGTGTCCATTCAATCTTTTCCAAATCTTCTGTTGGATTTTGGATTACTTTTGGCTTGACTTCAAATAATGCATCAATATCTTTCTTTAATAGACGAATCTTTCTGATGGATAAATTAGCTGCAGGAATACTGCCATTTTTAACCATTCGATAGACTGTTCTCTTATCACATTTCAATAAAATAGAAGCTTCCTTGACTGTTAAGTAATCAAGGGTTTTGAGGGCAAAATAAGAGTTAGGATCTTCTTTAGGTTTTGATTGAGGTTTGGAAACTTCCTGAGTTGCTTCAGTCAATTTTTCTCTAAGTTCCCTAACATTAATCTTGTAAGCTCTGGAATTACAGGTTTTGCAACAGTATCTGGTTACTGTTGTTTGGGCAATAAATTCAAGTCCACAATGTTCGCAAATCTTCTTGATTTTCATAATATTTTATTTGTGGAAGAGATAATTTGGCTTAAGGTACATTATGGTACATTTAAGTACAATTAGGTACAATAAATTACCTTAAGTGACACTAACTCTCCCGAGTTAAAAAAAATAAAATATTATTGGTTTGAGGGACAACTGGGGGACAAAACTGAACAAAACTAACCAAACTTTGAAAAACTCATACAAAATCAATATTTTTGTAAATAGCTAATAATCAATCGTTTGGTTTGTTTTAGTTTGTTTTATTTGTCGTACTTATTTGCCGATACAGAACTTGGAAAAGATATTATCCAATAAATCGTCTGTAGAAACACTTCCGGTGATTTCACCAAGATGATATAAGGCTTGGCGTATATCCATCGCTAGGAAATCAGAAGTGACAGGATTGTCAATACCATAGATTACGCGTTCCAGTGAATCTGCTGTTTTTTGTAGCGCCTCTACGTGACGGATGTTGGTGACCATGACATCGTCGGTATTTAAATTTCCTAAATGTACACGATTGATCAATTCGTCTTTCAGTTCCTCGACACCGATTTGTTCTTTCGCTGAAATGTAAAGCGGATTAAGGACATTGTAAACCTCTTTTTGCGCCTCAGAAAGTAAATCTGATTTATTGATAATGGTGACAAATGGAATTTGTAGGCGCTCGATTTCAGGTAATTGCGCTTGTACTTCCTCGACTTTGTCCTGTGTAGGGTCAAATAGGTAAATGATCAATCTCGCCTGTTTCATCTTTTCACGGGTACGCTCAACACCTTTTGCTTCAATAACATCTGCCGTCTCACGTATACCTGCTGTGTCAATAAATCGGAACGTGACGCCATGAATATTAATTTCATCTTCAATGGTATCGCGCGTTGTTCCTGCAATATCTGAAACAATGGCACGTTCTTCGTTTAAAAAAGCGTTCAATAGGGTTGATTTTCCTACATTAGGTTTCCCGGCAATAACAACAGGAACACCATTTTTTAGGACGTTACCCTGTTCAAAAGACTGCACTAATTTTTGAACAATAACCTGTATTTTATTGATTAGATTTTTTAGCTGATCTCTGTTGGCAAATTCCACATCTTCTTCCGAAAAATCAAGCTCTAATTCAATCAGTGAAGCAAAGTGAATGAGATCTTCACGAAGGGATTTAAGCTGATTGGAAAAGCCGCCACGCATCTGCTGCATCGCCACTTGATGTGAGGCTGCAGAATTAGATGCAATTAAATCGGCAACTGCTTCTGCTTGGGATAAATCCATTCCGCCATTGAGAAATGCACGTAGGGTAAATTCTCCCGGACGGGCGGCACGTGCTCCTTTTTTGATGAGTAAATTTACAACGCGCTCGATAATATATTTGGAGTTATGCGTTGATATTTCCACCGAATTTTCTCTCGTATAGGAGTTCGGAGCTACAAATAAGGAGACCAATACTTCGTCAATGATCTCTTCGCCATCGCGTATGGTTCCAAAATGGATGGTATGTGATGCTTGTTGAAGTAGGTTCTTTCCTTTAAATATTTCGTTCGTAATTTTTATGGCATTTTGGCCCGAAACGCGTATGACAGCAATAGCGCCATTTGTTCCGGAAGATGTCGCTAATGCAACAATGGTATCTTCAGTGATATATCCCGTATTTGACATGGTACAAAGATACGTTAAATTGAAGTAATGGATTCTATATATTGCAGCACAAATTAAATTCATCTTGATCGATTAAACCTTTGTTCAAACATTGAAGTCATACCCATAGAAACGCTTGTAAAAAAGAATGGAACACAGGCAGAGTGGAATTGATTTTTAAATTTAAATTATACTGTTATGAGAAAGATGATATACTTCGCGTTGGCAATTGGAGGGCTGGTTTTAATCGCTCCTCAACAATCTTCGGCTCAACATCGTGGACATGAACGTGAATGGAAACAGGACAAAGAGCGTAGAAAATATGAAGAGAAAAGGGATAAGGAATATCGAAAATATTTAGAAAAACGCGAAAAAGAAGACCGTAAGTATCATAAAGAAGTAGCTAAGTCATACCGAAAAGGGTACCGTCATGGAGCACCGGCCTGGGCAAGTGCACATCGTTACGATAGTAGACACCATGTATACTTTAGAGATTACAAAACATTCTATGACCCTTACAGAGGAGGTTACGTGTATATGCGCAATGGCCGTTGGAATTTTTCATCAAACGTGCCTTCGTTTATGTTGAATGTCAACTTGGGAGCAGCCAATATTCGGATTGTAAAAGATGTTGCAATTAGCAGACATCCTGAAGATTTTTACAACGACTACCGTTGGGATTAGAAAGAATTTATCTTGTTGTTTGAATATAAAAGCCTCAATCTTTAGGGAGATGAGGCTTTTCTTTTTGCTAGTCTTCTTCGAAACTGACTTTATTCACTTCAAGCGACTTTATCCGCGCTAACGATTCAATTCTTAAATCGGACAATTCTCTTAATCTTTTACCACCTTCCTGGAAGGATTTTTCGATAATAAATCCCATGCCCAAAACTGAAGCCCCCGATTGTTTAACGAGATCGAGCATACCAAAAGCGGCGTTCCCATTGGCCAAAAAATCGTCTATAAAAAGAACATTGTCGCTCGGCGTAAGAAACTCTTTGCTGACACAGATGTCATAGGTTCGGTTCTTAGTAAATGAATGCACCTGGCTTACATACATATCAACCATGGTGGTCGGTTTTGCTTTTTTCACAAATACAACCGGTAATTCCAAAAGGTAGCCAAGCATGATCGCTGGGGCTATTCCGCTTGCTTCAATTGTAATGATTTTATTGATCGGGAGGTCTGCAAAACGACGGACAAATTCCACCGCAATAGATTTCATCAATACGGGGTCCATCTGGTGATTGATGAAGTTGTCTACTTTAAGTATGCCTCCTGCAAGACTTTTACCGTCATGATGGATTCTATCCTTTAATAATTTCATATTTTACTCGTATAAATATAACGCGCTGTGTCAAAATTTTGATCAGTTGATCCTTAATCCATCTCCATTTGATAGAGGTTATTGAACTCTTCTTGATGATGTTCGAGAATGACCTTCCGTTTCATTTTTAAGGTTGGTGTTAACTCTCCATTTTCAATAGTAAATTCATCGGTTAAAATAATTGGTTTCTTAATCTGCTCCCAGTTACCAAAGTGTTGGTTTGCACGACGTACCTCCTGATTGACTTTTTTTACAATGGCAGGGTCAGTCAGAAAATCGTCCTTTGTCATGGTTGCAAGTTCAGGAGCATCTGTTCTGGCCCAATCCAATAAATGGGCATAGTTTGGCACAATAAAGGCAGAGGCAAATTTCATCCCGTCACCGATTACCATTGCCTGTTCTATAAACTTAGATTCAACGAGCTTGGTTTCGATAGGTTGTGGTATAACGTACTTCCCGCCCGAAATTTTGAACATCTCTTTTTTTCGGTCAATGATTTTTAAGAATTTTTCATCTTCCCACTTCCCGATATCTCCGGTGTGCAACCATCCATCAATGATGGTTTTATCCGTCTCTGCCTTATTCTTATAATAGCCCATCATGACGTTGGGACCTTTTACCAATATCTCTCCGTCTTCGGCGAGTTTTATTTCAACAAAACGTACAGGAAGTCCAACAGTGCCAATGCGAATACCTTTGATATAATGATTGACTGAAATGAGTGGGGAGGCTTCGGTCATGCCGTAACCCTCATATAATGGAATTCCTGCAGCTAAGAAGGCACGTGTTAACTTGCTGTGAAGAGAGGCTGATCCAGAGGCAACGGTAAGCAATTCGCCACCCAAAGCCTCATACCATTTGTTAAGGACAAGTTTCTTGGCAAGCTTTAGTTTGAGATTATAGGATAGACTTCTTTTCTCAGGATTTGGATCATATTCTTCTGCAACTGAAACAGCCCAATCAAATACTTTGCGTTTGAAACCAGTGAGATCGTGGCCTGTTTTCATGATTTTCTCGTAAACCTTTTCCAGAATACGTGGGACAACGGTCATGATATGAGGTTTTACTTCCTTCAGATTATCACCAATCTTGTCAAAAGATTCTGCGATATAGATCGTAAAGCCAAGATACATATAGGTATATAAAACCATACGCTCGTAGGCGTGACAAGGAGGGAGGAAGGTCAGTCCGCGGTCATAAGCTTTACAAGGGGTAATTTCTGCTGCGCCCAATACATTGGAAAAGATATTATTGTGTGACAGCATGACGCCTTTTGGTTTGCCCGTGGTTCCAGAAGTGTAGATCAGGGTAGCGAGATCTTCAGGTTTGATCTGATCGCGGAGCACTGCTAGTTTTTCTGGGGAGCAATTGGAGCCTATATCATTAAGTTCTTTCCAGCTGCGTGTTCCTTCCTGTTCGGCGATACAAAAAAGATACTTCAATGTATAGATTGAATCGGTTAGATTCATCAGGCGATCGTACAAGCTTTTGTTACTGACGATACAAACCCTGATTTCGGCATCATTAAAAATATATTGATAGTCTGTATCGGTAATATTTGGATAGATGGCCACCACGACTGCACCAATTTGCTGGATTGCAAAGTCAATCATATGCCATTCTATGCTACTGCCGGCAATGAGACCAACTTTCTCGCTGGGTTTCACGCCAAGTTCAATCAGCCCTTTGGAGAGGTTGTCTACTTGTTCAAGAAAATCTGCTGTTTTGATATAATTCCACTTGCCGTCCACTTTGTGCGCAAACATATCAAGATTGGGGTATTTGCCCATCTGTTGACGTGCAAGATCAAATAATCTAAGTTTTTCTTCCATTTCAAATCTTATTCTTTTAAGCTCCGCGGGAGCACCCTTCCAGTATGAACTTTGTTTTAAGGGAAAAGTTTGCAAACATAAATAATTGTTTCAAGAATATGGAATGATTTTGTAATTAGCTTGTTTCAAAAGTGCGAAGGGGAGCGATAGGTGAAGTGCTTTTGTGCTTTTCAAAAGTAGGGTGTTTCTTGGAGACCATTTGAGCATAGTTCCTTGAGTAGATGGACTTGATGCGCGCCAATTATAAAAAAAGCTAGTCGTTATCGACTAGCTTTTCTTCTTTGTTTTTCTTTGATCAAAAGCCCGAGCTCCCGACCTGTCGCTCCTGCGACTGAAGTATTTTCCTGTGCTCTACGGAAAAGGTATGGCATCACTGCTTTCACGGGTCCGTAAGGCATGTATTTGGCAACATTGTAGCCGTGTGCAGTTAAATTGAAGCTCAGGTTATCAGACATACCCAATAATTGTGCAAAGTAAATACGGTCGATTGATCTGTCGATACCGCGTCTGTCAATTTCCTTTGCAAGTAGCATGCTACTGTCCTCATTGTGTGTACCCGCCATTAGTCCAAAGTTGTCCAGATGGTCCAAGATAAATTCAATAGCTTCATTATAATCTCTATCGGAAGCTTCTTTATTTGGCTGGATGGGATCGGAATAACCTTTTTGCGCAGCGCGAGCACGTTCGATCTCCATATAGGCACCACGAACGATCTTAGCACCCATGTGAAATCCTCTAACTTTGGCGTATTCAAAGTCAGCTTTCAAAGATGCCAACTTATCACTACGGTACAATTGATAAGTATTATATACAATTGGTTTTTCCATATTGTATTTTTCCATCATTTCACGAGCGATATCGTCAATTGCATCTTGGATCCATGAATGTTCAGCATCTACTAAAACTTTTACACCAGCTGCATGACAAGCTTTACAGATGCGATCGGTACGGTCCAACATACGTTGGTATTCTGCCTGTTCACTTTCTGTCAAGGCTTCCTTTGCATTGACTTTTTCAAACAGTTCAAATCGGCCTAATCCAGTTGGTTTAAATACTGAAAATGGAATGTATTTGTTTTTACTGGCCGCGACTACGGTGCGCAATACCTCGTTGCAGCAAGCGTCAAATGCACTTTCAGTTTCTTCTCCTTCAACGGAATAATCCAATATTGTCCCTACACCATTCTCCCCCAATTCGTTGATCGCATTTTCGCAACCTTCGATGGTCTCTCCGCCACAAAAATGCTTGAAGATTGTTTTACGGATGATACCCTGGATAGGTAATCCGATGTTCAGTGCAAAGTTGGTCATTGACGGACCTACTTTTGTCAAGAAGTTATTCGCTATTATTTTGAATAACCAATACGCTCTTTCCAAATCCTTATCGCTTTTACTTTTAAAAGCAATCTCTGTATTATCAAAGGATAATGTCTTGGGCTCAGAATTCTCAATCATAATCTTTATTTGCAATAAGGCAAATGTAGCAATTTACTAAGCATTAAAACGATGATAATTGTTGTATTCCTCAGTGAAACCACTATTTTTGTGAAATGCAAGAATTTAAAATCGAGGGCGAATATATCCAGCTCATACAGTTACTTAAAGCTTTAAATTGGGTGGAGCATGGTGCTATGGCTCAATGGGTTGTAGCGGAAGGGTATGTAAAGTATAATGGGCAGGTCGATTACCGGAAAAGGCTCAAATTGCGACCAGGAGATGTTGTTGAATTTGATGGGATGCAAATAAAATTGGTGTAATATTAAACAATATTGGTAAATAGAAAACTTAAACCTTAAAGAATCGTAGAATGGAAGTCATAGAAAGTTTGGGCTATCAGGTATATTTTGATGATACGTTGGCCTCTTTGGAGGCGTTTTTAGCTGAGCGCAGTTACTCAAAGATCATCGTCTTGGTGGATACCAACACCTTGGATAATTGTTTACCCTTATTTCAGCAGGCCTTACCCAATTTGGCGAATTATGACGTGATAGAAGTAGATCCTGGCGAGGAAAATAAAAATATTGATTTCTGTATTGGCGTATGGCATAATATGCTCGATTTCGGAGCGGATAGGCATTCGTTGATGATCAACCTGGGTGGTGGGGTAGTCACCGATATGGGAGGATTTGCCGCATCGACTTTCAAAAGAGGGATGGATTTTATTCAAATTCCGACGACTTTACTTTCCCAGGTAGATGCATCAGTAGGAGGTAAAACCGGTATTGATATGGGAAGTGTGAAAAATATTATTGGCACTTTTGCACAACCTCAAGCAGTATTTATTTCAAGCCAGTTTTTGAAAACCCTAGATCAGCGTCAGTTAATCTCAGGTTTTGCTGAAGTAATTAAACATGGACTGATCTTCGATCGGGCTTACTATGAGCGAGTGAAAACATTAGAGATCGATCAAATCGACAATTCTTTGGTCAAGCATTCTGTTTCGATCAAAAACCGTGTTATCCTTGAGGATCCGAAAGAAAAAGGACTACGTAAAATATTAAACTTTGGTCATACAATTGGTCATGCTATTGAGGGATACTCTTTGTTGAACGATGCTTCACCTTTATTACATGGAGAAGCTATTGCAGCGGGAATGATTTGTGAGGGGTATCTATCGCATAAATTGAATGGTTTGCCTTTGGATGAATTAAACGATTTGATCCAAACTTTTAGAAAATATTTCAACGACTACACATTTGATTCTTCCATTGATACAGCCCTGTTGGATCTGATGCGAAACGATAAGAAAAACTTGTCCAATCAGATCGGTTTCGCATTGCTTGACCAAATTGGCAGTTGTCAATATGATATCTACGTTTCTGAGGAAGATATTATTGAAAGCCTTGATTTTTACCGTGAGTTAATCACACCATAATAAAACAGAAAAGCCGTGTATCGGGAGAATGCACGGCTTTTCTTTACAGCTATTTTTATCGCAATTTCGTTGCGGAAAATAGTAAACCTAAACTTAAATCATCATAATAACCATTTATATCATGAATAGAATCTTCATTTTTCTGTTTCTCCTGTTGGGGATATCAGCTGCTGTTCAGGCACAAAGGCAAGTATTGATCTTTAGCAAGACAAAAGGGTTTAGACACGGAAGCATCGAAAAGGGTGCAGAGGTACTTAAGCAGTTGCTAGATAAAGAAAAAATAAAATCTGATCATTCGGAGGATGCTGCTCTGTTTACAGATCAGGGATTGAAAAAATATGACGCTGTTATTTTTCTGAGCACAACTGGCGATATTCTCGATAATGCGCAACAGGAAGCTTTTGTGCGGTATATCCAATCAGGAAAAGGGTTTGTGGGTATCCATGCAGCGACGGATACTGAGTTTGATTGGCTATGGTATAACAGCCTTGTAGGGGCGTATTTTGCGTCTCATCCTGCCGTACAAAAAGCCAAAATTGATGTGCTGGACAGAAAACATCCGGCCACCAAGCACCTTGATCCGATCTGGTGGCACAAAGATGAATGGTATAATTTCAAGGACGTGAAGGACGGATTGCATGTGTTGATGAATTTGGATGAAAAAAGCTACCAAGGTGGAAAAATGGGGGATCAACATCCAATCTCCTGGACCCAGAGCTACGATGGAGGGAAAGTCTTCTATACCGGGCTTGGACATACCGATGAGTCCTATGACGAACCTGAGTTCCAAAAACATTTAATTGGAGGAATTTTATCTGTTCTTCCCAAGAAAAAGTAACTTATTTTATAGTTGGCGTTTTCTTAACTAGGGCAGGGTACATGCTTCTATGTGGCAATAGCACAATGAAAAGTCCCAAATGGTATTCCATTTGGGACTTTTTTATAATTGATGGCGAAAAGGGAAGAGAACTAATTTTGCCATTTGATCGGGTTTAATAGTTCAGTTTATATTTTGCGCCGATACTAAACCAACGACCGGGCATTGGAACGGCGGCAGCTTCTATATAGCTCTTGTCAAATATATTCTGAACATCCACAAAGATGTTTAAGTCTTGGAGTTGGTACGATCCTCTTACGTCAGCGATGAAATAAGATTTGTAACTGATACGCTCATTAAAGCGGTTTGCAGAAGTTAACATCCAGTTCTTGTGGCTTACGGTAAAGTTGGCAATAACTTGATGCCTTAAGCTTTCAATAGCATATTTGGATAGTATCCCGTCTGCTAATGTTATGCTTGGGTTGAGATAATTATAACTTAGCGTTGTAAAGTATCGTGTCGTTGCGCTGGGATCATTGATATTATATCGGAATGAAGCATTGAATCCATCAATTTTGTTTTTCCCAATATTTATTGGTTTCCAGGGAATGACCGTTCCGCTTCCTGTAGTGGCATCCTCTTTTTGCCAGTCTATGAAATCGCTTATCCTTCGATGGAAATAGCCCGATTGAGCAATAATCCGATTGGATAAGTATTTTATACCACCTTCGATCTGATAGGCATTTTCAGAGCTCAGTGTGGGGTTTCCAACGTTGGCTGTCTGATTGGTGTAAAGATCCGTAAAGGAAGGGATCCGCTGGCTAGAACCTGCGTTGACTACAATCTTCCAATGTTCGGTAATATCATATCCCAAATCTAGACCCGGGAATACCTGCCAGCCAAATTTTGAGTTGTAATTGATGTAGGCGCCTGAGTTGATCATCAGTTTTTTGATTGCTTCTGTTTTGAATTCAAGGTAGCCGCCGTAATTCTCCCGGTTATGGTCGCCAATACTGGTGCTATTGATACGTTCAAATCGACTTTCCAGTCCTAAGCCAAATGTACCATAACTTTGCTCCAATGTGGCATTAATTTCTGCTCCAAAGACGTTGCTGTAATGTTTGGATCTACCTTTCGTTGTTTCTCGGCCTAAATACCAATATTCATCTTCGTTGTAGCGATTACTGAGGCGTGGACTGATGGAAAATGCCTGTGTTAATTGATGCTTGGACTGCAGGGAAGCGAAAGCTGTCTTAACCTGTTCATAAGCTTCCTTGTCACTCGGTGCAGCATAGTAACCATTGGCTCCAAATTGATTGTTGATATAGCCAACATTGGCTTTTATCATATTGGATGTATTCAGTTGATATGTCCCGTCATAATAGAGTTTATTATTGTTGGAGGCTGTATTATAGCGTTGTCCATTCGAATCTTCGTGGCCAAAATATAAACCATGGCTTGTTTGCTTGGTTAAGAACTGTGAGCCAAGCTGAACACCTTTGCCATAATACTTGCCTGCACTTGTCTGCTCATTATCTTTGAATGAAGAACCACTATACAGCTGGGCACTAATTTGATTTGATTCAATTTTCTTTGTTACGATGTTAATGGCACCGGTTAGTGCATTAATACCGAAAATCCGTGAAGCTGGCCCCCGAATGATTTCGATACGCTCGATGGCCTCCAGAGGAACCGGAAGGTTCATGTTGTGATGGGCACTCTGTGGATCGGTGATTTTAACACCATTGAGTAGGATCGCCGTCTGTTCAAAAGACCCACCGTCGATACTTATATCTGCCTGCGAACCGAATGGTCCACGTTGGCGAATATCAACACCTGGGATATTGCTCAGCAATTCGTTTATTGATCGATTTGGTAATCTCTGTATATCTTCCTGCGTCAATATTTGGATATTTTTGCTTTGTTTTGAAAAAGGGATCTGTAAGCGATTTTGATTAATGATGACTTCGCCCAAAGCGGTTGTGTCTTTAATCTGAGCGGTCGCAGTTCCAATACTCAGTACTAATGCAAGGTTTGTTAACGTAATATTCTTATTCAACATGCTTTCCTAGATTTTACGCTGCAAAAGTAGCTTAGCTGACTAAAAAATAAATAGTCCGGCGTGAATAATACTGGTAGTCCGGGTGATATTTTATAGCCTTCTTACATCCATTCCTCTCGACCGATACGTTTTTTTCCCGTTATATCGATGTGATCTTGCTTGTCGGTGCTTTTTATTTTTTCGATGTTAGTCAAGTCGGGTTGGCCGGATTCGAGCCAGGCTGAATACCAATAGGAAGCAACGCGTAAAATGGTTTTTTGCATTCTCCTTTCAACCATACCGTTCATGGCTTCATGATAAGCTCTAGCATAACTGTCGGAATAGGTCCATACCAATTGATTGTTTCGCTCAATAAAAGATTTTTTTTGAGATGCCTTAAATTGACGATTGAGCTGGGCTTCAATGCTCAATACAGAATCCACAAGGCGATTGCTTTCACGGACGATACTCCAGGCCTCCGCTAAGGGATCTTTGATATAGTTGGCTTTTCCAACGCGAAGGTTGTATTTTTCTGAAAACATTTCCGGTAAGCGGCTCTCCCAGAATGCGTGTATACCGAGTTGATTAGTCAGCTGTCCATTATAATTTTTAGTCGTGTGTAATGGAACATGGGCATCAGCAATATAATGGCCGATTTCTGCTGAGTGTTTGATGATCCGCTTATAATCTTTTGCTTGAAAGGCCTTAACAAGCTTTTGGTAGGTAAGATTGATTTGCCAGGGCACAATGCCATTTTTTAACAATTGCTTTTCTTGAAATTTCTCTTTGGCTTGTGACCAATGTATCGGTATGGAGTCAACTGTACTTTCCTTGCGGTAGTCCTCTAAATCTATAAAATGTCTTGGGCCTTCAGCGCTGTCTGTGAAGCAGCGTTTATCTGGATCAACAGCTTTTTCGGTAATAAGGTCAATATTGGATTTATAAAACTTAGCCAACTGAGCGGGGAGCGCAAAGACGGCATAATGATTAATTTTTTTATGAGCAAAAAATCCCCACGATGTTAAAATTAGCATGGAGACTATGCAAAGCATTCTATAAAATAGAGACTTCATGGGGTATCAAACTGGCTATTAATTAATTGTTGATATTAAATATACGTAAAGGAAAATTAAAAATGGATTAACTGTATTTTTTATTGATGTTAATTTATATTTTCTTAACATAACTAAACAATAAAATAATATTGATACTCGTTAAAATTGATTAATTTGCCGACACAAAATGCAGTCGTTATGAAGATATTGTATGCCGTACAAGGGACAGGAAACGGACATCTGAGCCGTGCAATGGATATTGTCCCCTGTCTGAGGGAGTTAGGGGAAGTTGATGTTTTGGTTAGTGGAATTCAAGCGGATCTATCATTACCTTTTGAAGTGAAATACCGTTATCATGGGCTGAGTTTTATCTTCGGTAAATCCGGCGGGGTAGACCTGTGGAAAACTTTTATGAGTTCGACGATCCGCAAATTTACGAATGAAATTAAGAGCTTGCCCATCGAAAACTATGATTTGGTGATCAATGATTTTGAACCGATCTCTGCTTGGGCTTGTCATTCAAAAGATCTAGAATGCATTGGGCTGAGCCATCAGATCGCTGCTTTAGACCCCTCGAGCCCCAAGCCAGAAGATAGTGACATGTTGGGCAAATTTATCATGAAAAATTATGCCCCGTCTACCCATTCCTATGGTTTCCATTTCAAGCGGTACGGCAAGAACATTTATCCACCGGTTATCCGTAATGCTGTTCGTGAATTAAATGTCACCGATCAGGGACATTACACTGTTTACCTCCCCGCATATGACGATGCGCATCTTTTAAAGCATTTGATGAAGTTTCCGGACGTGAAATGGGATGTCTTTAGTAAACATAATTCAAAGGCATTTGACATGAAAAATGTAACGATAAGGCCGATCAATAACCAATCTTTTATTGATAGTATGGCATCTTCTTCTGGAGTTTTATGTGGGGCGGGTTTTGAAACACCGGCAGAAGCGTTATATTTGAAAAAGAAACTGTTAGTTATCCCAATGAAAAACCAGTATGAGCAGCATTTGAATGCAGCGTCATTGGAAGAGATGGGAGTGCCTGTAATTTCGAGTTTAAAACAGAAGAACATGCTGGCGATAGAAGCCTGGCTCAACAGTAAATCTAGGGTTGACGTTGATTACCCTAATATCACGCAAGAAATTATAAATGAAATCGTGCAGAAGCACCGTTAAACACACATGAAGTATATCGCATTAGCCCTATTATCCTTGACGACGGTCACAGGATTTGCTCAACAAAAAAAAACGAACACGACGGCAAAGAAGAAGGTCGTCGCAACTAAACCAAGTGCAACAAATCAACTGAAAACGAAGGCCGATTCTGTGTCTTATGCATTTGGTGCCGATATCGGAAATTCCCTAAAGTCTATTGAGATCGATTATTTGAAGTCAGATGTCATTGCAAAAGCAATTTCGGATGTTCTGAAAGGAGAGAAGTCTCTATTGGAAGAGGGGCAAGGAAGAGCTGTTATCCAACAGGCGATCATGGACGTTCGTGCTAAAAAAGAGGCTGCTAGCCGTGCTGAAGAAGATAAATTTTTTGCCGAAAATGCAAAGGTTGCTGGGATGAAATCTACAGCTGAGGGGATTCAATATCTTGTTCTAAGTCAAACCGAAGGGCCAAAACCAAAAAGTGACGATGAGGTAACAGTGCATTATAAAGGTACCTTATTGAATGGAAAGCAATTTGATAGCTCATATGACCGTAAGGAGCCGTTGAAACTATCCTTGGGTCAGGTGATCAAAGGTTGGCAGATTGGAATCCCGTTAATGTCCAAGGGGGCAAAGTATAAATTTTTTATACCAAGCAGATTAGCGTATGGCGAACGGGCAACAGGTGAAATTCCGGCAAACAGCACATTGGTGTTTGAGGTAGAATTGCTTGATATTGGTGCAGATGGAACAACGTAAATTAGGTAATACAAGCTTAATCGTTTCGAAAATAGGTTTGGGCTGTATGTCGCTAAAAAGCAATCAGTCCAAACAATCGAAAGATATTATCCAAAAAGCTTACGAGAAAGGGATCACTTTCTTCGATACGGCTGATCTCTACGATAAGGGTCTAAATGAGATGATCGTTGGGGAAAGTGTGCAAAGCTTTCGCAAACATATTGTGTTGGCGTCGAAAGTTGGTAACCTTTGGCGTGCAGATGGATCAGGTTGGGATTGGAAGGCTTCAAAGGACTATATTATCAAGGCTGTGGAAGGTTCCTTGTCACGTTTAAAAACGGACTACATCGACCTCTATCAGTTACATGGTGGTACGATAGAAGATCCGATAGAGGAGATTGTTGAAGCGTTTGAGTTGTTGAAGAAACAAGGGAAAATCCGTGCTTATGGTCTTTCATCAATTCGCCCAAATGTTATTAAGGCATTTTTATCCAAATCTGATATGGCCTCAGTTATGATGCAATACAGCTTATTGGATAGAAGACCTGAAGAAGAAATCAGTAGCTTATTGGAAGAACGGGGGGTAAGTATCGTCGTACGCGGCGTATTAGCCAAAGGTGTTCTCATTAACAAACCTATTGAACCTTTCTTGCAGTATAGTTCGGGAGAGGTGGCCCATATCGTGAGAAACTTGGCAAATCTTTCCAAACGTATCGGAAAAGACAATATGATTGTTGCTCTTTCTTATGTGCTTTCTAATGTAGCAGTAGCAACAGCACTTGTTGGTGTGAGTACCAAATTGCAATTGGATGAATTGATCAGAGCAAAAGAGCAGATGATCAAATTCAGTGATTCGGATAAGCAGCTTCTATTGGAAGGTGTCCGGTCGTTATACTATACCGAACACCGGTAAGCTTTACTATTTATTGAAAAATAGTCTTAATATTTTAGCGAGGTCTTCTTTTGTATCCACAGCGACAGTTTCATGCGTTGTAATTGCCGTTTGAATGGCGTAACCATTTTCTAACCAGCGCAGCTGTTCCAATGCTTCTGCTTCTTCTAGCATAGAAATAGGAAGTTGTGTCAGGGCTTTTAATGTATCTACCTGGTAGGCATATATTCCGATATGTTTATAGAATGTTTGCTTGTGTAGCCATTGGTCTTTTTCCACAGCTCTTAAAAAAGGAATGGTCTGCCGACTGAAGTAGATGGCTTCTCCTTTGGTGTTTCGGACAACTTTGGGTATGTTTACATTAAATAGTTCCTCTTCTGCTGTAATTTCCTTGACCAAGGTCGCAATCTGCGTAGTGGTATCTTCAAAACAACTTGCTAAAAGATCAATTTGTGCGGGGTCGATAAAGGGTTCGTCACCCTGTATATTGATGGCAACATCATAGCCTCCTATATTTGTTATGACTTCGGCGCAACGATCTGTTCCCGATTGGTGATGCGCTGCGGTCATGACGACTTCGCCACCAAAAGAGCGTACAGTCTGTGCGATGCGTTGGTCGTCAGTAGCAACAACAACCTCGTTTAATTTTGTTGATTTTTTGACCTGTTCGTAGACACGCTGGATCATCGTTTTTCCTTCGATGTCGATTAGCGGTTTTCCAGGGAATCTACTCGATGCATATCGGGCAGGAATAATACCTAAAAATTTCATTTTTTATTTTTTATCATTGGCTGAGGAAATGCGCGTTTATTAAAAAGCCTGTAAAATCAATTGACTTACAGGCTTTTTGATATCGCAGTTATTCGAACAATCCAAATAATTCGGCTTCGATCTTTTGAATGATATTTCCGAGGTCCTCTGGGTTTGTGGTAAAATCCAGATTGTCTTTGTCGAGAATCATGACCTTACCGTCTTTGTAATTATTGATCCATTTATCGTATTTATCGTTTAGCTTTGACAAATAATCCAAACGAATTGCAGACTCATAATCACGGCCCCTTTTTTGGATATTATTCACCAGGGTAGGGACAGAGGCTTTGAGGTATATCAATAAATCCGGCGGTTTGATATAGTGGATGATGCTTTGAAAAATATTACTATAGTTTTCAAAATCACGTGCGCTCATTAAGCCCATATCATACAAGTTTTCGGCAAAGATATAAGCATCTTCATAAATGGTACGGTCCTGAATCATATCAATGCCGGTTTCCTGCAATTTTACAATATGTCTAAAGCGACTGTTGAGGAAAAAAATCTGAAGATTGAAAGCCCAGCGTTTCATGTCCGAATAAAAATCTTCCAGATAAGGGTTGTTGTCTACAGCTTCAAACTGAGGTTCAAATTTAAAGTGACTGGCCAACATTTCGGTTAATGTTGTTT
Source organism: Sphingobacterium sp. UBA865 (assembly GCF_002295765.1). NCBI lineage: Bacteria > Pseudomonadati > Bacteroidota > Sphingobacteriia > Sphingobacteriales > Sphingobacteriaceae > Sphingobacterium > Sphingobacterium sp. UBA865. Next base: position 38,048 of record NZ_DBGB01000038.1, read on the forward strand.
TGCCGGCACCTATATTTCCAACGATAGCTATGTGCATATTATTTCTAGCTTAATAAAATCTTCTAATACCAATAATCTCACGAACTTCTTTCAGGGTCTTGCGTGCGGACTCGCTTGCTTTTTCAGCGCCCATTTTTGCAACTTTAGCAATGTATGCATCATCGTTTGATATTTCTTCAATACGGGAGCGTACATCGTTGGTGGCAAGGACCATATCTTCGGCCAATTGCTTTTTGAAATCACCATAACGAATTTCACATTTGTTATAGAGTTCATCAAAATGCTGTAATGTGTCTGCAGTAGATACGACCTTCATTAAGTCAAAAAGATTTTGGATAGCTTCAGGTTTAGGCTGGTTCATCTCCGTCGGGCCTGAATCCGATACTGCGCGCATCACCTTTTTACGAATTACGGTTTCACTATCCGATAGATAAATACAATCAGCTTCACCGTTAGATTTACCCATTTTTCCTTGGCCTGCAAGTCCAGGAACTTTCACCAATTTGTCAGAATAGGAGAACGCAAATGCCTCTTTAAAATAATCTACATTATATAAGCGATTGAAGCGGTTACCAAAAGTCCGCGTCATCTCCAAATGTTGTTCCTGATCTTTTCCTACCGGAACTTTTGTGCCATGGTGAATCAATATATCACAGGCCATCAAGACGGGGTAGGTCAACAAACCTGCGTTAACATTGTCGGGATTGCTTCTAACTTTATCTTTAAAAGCTGTAGCGCGTTCAAGCTCGCCGAGATAGGCGTTCATATTCATGTATAGATAGAGTTCCGCGACTTCTGGAACATCAGATTGAACGTAAATAGTCGATTTTTCAGGGTCTATTCCTGCTGCTAAATATTCAACAATAACTTGGCGAACCGTTCCCTGAAGCCCATGAGGAGTGGGGTGGGTCGTTAGTGAATGTAAATCCGCAATGAAAAAAAAGCAATTATATTCGTTTTGCATTTTCACAAAATTGCTCAATGCGCCGTAATAATTTCCTAAATGTAATTTTCCGGTACTTCTGATACCGCTAACAACTGTTTCCATATTGCTGCGAATTTACGCATAAATTTGACAAAGTCGAATTAAATTCGGTCGCTGCCCGCCTTTTATAGGAATTGCTTTATTTTTTCAATTTTTTAGCTTCATTCCAATAAACGTCCATTTCTGCTAAACTCATTTCCTGCAGTTGCTGCTTATTTTCGGCTGCTTTTTGTTCCAGATAGGTGAAGCGTGCAATGAATTTTTTGTTGGTACGTTCAAGCGCATTTTCGGGGTTTATACCCATATGCCGTGCATAATTTATCAAGGAGAATAAGAGGTCGCCAAATTCGCCTTCCGCTTTTTCCTGATCCATTGGAAGTGCTGTCTCTAGATTAAATTCAGCTTTAAATTCGGCCAGTTCTTCCTCTACTTTTTCCCATACTTGTTTCTTATCTTCCCAGTCAAAGCCGACACCGCGCACTTTATCTTGAATACGATACGCCTTCACCAATGCGGGCAAACCTTTCGGGACGCCAGAAAGAACAGATGTGTTGCCTTCTTTGAGCTTGATTGTTTCCCAATTGGATTTGACTTGATCTTCTGTATCGGCATTAGTGTTACCGTAGATGTGGGGATGCCGCGTAATCAATTTATCACAGATTGCATTAAGTACGTCTACGATATTGAACTGTCCCTCTTCTTCGGCAATGCGCGCATAGAATACAAGGTGCATCAAGACGTCACCAAGTTCTTTTTTTATTTCGGGATAATCTTTTTCCAAAATGGCATCGGTCAATTCATACATTTCCTCCATCGTCAAATGGCGAAGGGTTTCCATGGTCTGTTTCTTATCCCAAGGACATTCAATCCGTAAGGTATATAAGACATCGAGTAATCGTTGAAATGCCAATTGAGGTGTATGCTGATAAGCTGGTGCTGCTAGATTTGCCATATTTCATCGTGTTTGGTAGCACAAAAGTAGACATATGAGTTTGAATAAACTATTTCAATTTGCGGAAAACAAAACCCTTTTGTCAATCGTTTTATAATAAATTATAAAAATTAGAATTTAGATCGGATTTAGAACAATCAACTATGGAAAGAATGCATGGATACTCCTCTGCAAGTGTTGCCTTGGAAAAGTTAAACAACTTAGGTTACACAATAGACTATAATATCGAATTTGACGATTTGTTGGCTCATGCTGATGAGTATAAAATTGACTACTTATTTCGCTACGAAGGGGCGTCAGATCCTGATGATGAATCGACTGTATATGGTATCAGCAAAAATTCAGGACAGAAAGGCGTTTTTGTTGCTGGCAATTTATCTTTGATTGAAGGTAAAAAGCGCGATATTCTATTACAATTAGAGCTTAGGGAACGGGAGCGGTAGTCTTATGGGAAAAAATGAAATGGAAACCACCGAGCGGCTTGAGCAGCTTAAACTTTGGGCCCTGAAACGGGATGGTAAAGATGCGGCAGCGGAATATCATGATCTCGGGTCAGATCGTTGGTTGCAGGTGTATAGAAATGAAGCGCTCAACCTGATGAAATCTGGCGCCTACGACAAAGGGTCGAGGCTGTTTGAGTCATATGCTGAGGTTCACTACCCACACGAACTGGAAAAATTGATTGGCAAATTGGAGCGTAGTTACGACAGCTTACAGCGTTTTAGCCCAGGATTGCTTGAAGATGGTTTTTATAATCTCGTGTTGGGTGATATTCCTTTGCTTATGGCAGGTACGATCGTCGTTTTGCTTCGAACCAAAGAGTCTGATTTTCCAGCCGTTTATAATAATGATGCCGATGCCGACATGCGAAGTTCTCCAAATTGGCTTATACAGCAGTCAAACAGCGCTATTTGGGTGGATATGCACCAAACCGCATTAAATAATATTCACTACCCGGATAAAATTCTTTAGTCTGGCAAAATTTTTGTAGCCGATTGTATTAAAAAAAAGGAAAACTAACTAGGTTGTTCCTTTTTTGGATTTTTATTGAATTATAAACCCATTTTAAATTTTATTTTATGATGTTGTACATCGGCATTTTTGCTGTTATCGTTGTGGCTTGCGTGTTTTTTTCTCTTATGATGATGAAAAAGCAAAAGGAAACGGCCAAAAAATATGAAGGTGAATCCGGGATTGGCCTAGCCCCAGGTGTAAAAGATGAATTGTTAAATGATGAATTTAGCGAATTAAGAAAACAATTGAACGGCGCTCCAATCGACGCCTTTACGCAATGCGCGTATATTGCAACGGTTGGGGATAAAGTTGCTTCGGCTGCGGCGACAGCAGCGAAGACTGTTGCTTGGGCGGCTGTAGGAGTAAAGGCTCGTTACAATGAACGGGATAACGCTTCTTATCTGGTGCTTAGCAACAACGAATTGCATTACGTATTTTTTGATGAGGGGGAGGTGAGAGACCATTTGGTTTTCGATCATGAAACCTTGCTCAATGCACGGACTGCGCAGATTACAAATGCTGAAAAGGTAACGCGTATGGGCTCCGTTATGGGCTTGAAACCTAAGAAAATGCATCTTGACCTCAATGGAAATGGGCTCGATATCATGTATTATGGCACTGTTCAGCGTATGCCGCATGGTATTATTTCTCCAGGTTCAGGTATGTTTGAAACGCAAGCCAAGCTCCAATTGATGGGGCGTTTGTTTTTGGATAGATTATATAAAAAATATCCGCAGCTACAGAACTAACCCGTCTAGAAATGTCATTTTAGTTTCGTTTTAAATGAAGTAAATGTCCGCTTCTGCTTTATTCCGCGTTGCTTTTAGTAAATTGTATTTATCATAAAATTTATAACATATGAAAATTTTAGCAGATAAAGTAGCTTTGGTAACAGGAGCTGGTTCGGGGATCGGCCAGGCTGTTGCACTGGCTTATGGTAAAGAAGGAGCAAAGGTCGTTGTCTCAGATATCAATGAGCAAGCGGGCCAAGAAACAGTAAAACAAATTGAATCTCTGGGAGGAGAGGCCGCGTTCTTTAAAGCAGATAGCTCATCTCCGACTGACAATGAGGCGTTGGTAGCTTTTGCAGTCAAAACATTTGGTCGGCTCGATATTGCCTGTAATAACGCGGGTATTGGGGGAGAGACTGCCCTAACTGGAGAGTATAGTCTAGATGGCTGGAAAAAAGTCATCGATATTAATTTCAATGGCGTATTTTATGGCTGTAAATATCAGCTGGAGGCGATGGAAAAAAATGGAGGCGGAGTTATTGTGAATATGGCTTCCATTCATGGTACTGTTGCTGCGCCAATGTCAAGTGCCTATACTGCAGCCAAACATGCTGTTGTGGGATTGACAAAGAACATTGGTGCAGAATATGGTCAAAAAAATATTCGTTGCAATGCGGTCGGACCCGGCTACATTGATACCCCGTTATTGGCGAAGTTGGATAAAGAGCATATCAATGCATTAATCGGTAAACACCCTATTGGACGTTTGGGAAAGGCCGAAGAAGTCGCTGAACTGGTTCTTTTCCTAAGTTCGGATAAATCCTCCTTTATGACAGGAGGGTACTATTTAGTTGATGGTGGATATACCGCTGTTTAACAGAGGTCGTTTAATAAAAACGGGGATCCAAAGCTGGATCCCCGTTTTTATTATAATTGAGTTGACGATGGTTGGCAGCAGGTCCATATCATCCATTTATTTAACAGTTAAGTTTTCTTGCTTGAGGACCTGCTGAAAAGCGGGTCTTGTTGCATCATCATCGCCTGCTTCGGCTTTTAGTTTAGTCAGCTTTTTCTTCAACCGGGCAATTTCTTTGACATATTTTTTGTCTAGAATGGCGTTGTGTGTTTCCATGGGGTCCTGATGTAGATCATAGAATTCCCAGGCTGGTGCTGTTGTTTTGGAGTCACTACCTGTCATTTCTAAGGGCTGTCCGTAAAAATAAATCAGTTTGTAACGTTCATCACGGACTCCCAGGTGGGCAGGGCGTATTGGTGCATGTTGCCAGTAACGGTAATATAGGGCAGAACGCCATGCTTTGGATGTATTTCCTTTGAGGTTATTCCGGAAGCTTTCGCCTTGGATGTAAGCGGGTTTTTTGATGCCGGCATAGTCTGCAAATAGCGCAGCGAAATCGATATTTAGAATCATGTCGTCTAATCGACTACCTGCTTTGATTTCTTTGGGGTAGCTGATCACAAAAGGCATGCGCAGTGATTCTTCGTACATGAGACGTTTATCCATGAAATTGTGTTCTCCCAAGAAGTAACCTTGATCGGAAGCCAGGATCACAACGGTATTTTCGTCCAAATTTGCGGTTTTAAGGTAATGCATAATTTTTCCCAGATTATCATCGATCCCAGCGACGCAACGGAGATAATCTTTGATGAACTTTTGGTAGATCTTTTTGCGGGCTTCCAAAGGGGCCATTCCTTTTGTTGAAAACGGAAGCTCAGGATAAGATGTCCAAAAGGGGCCTACCAAAGCTTGCTCATAGCGGCGGCCAAGCTCTTCCAAGGGTTGACCTTCAAAAGAGCGTCCAGTCGTGGTTGCTCCTGAGTCCAAAAATGTAGGAGGATAAGGAAACTCCACATCTTTGTAGTAATCTTTGAATCGCTCCGCAAAATCAAAGGGTTCATGGGTCGCTTTGTAATGACACATTAAGAAGAAGGGCTTGTCTGGGTTGCGTGATTTTAACCAGTCCAGACTCATCGTTGTGGTGATATCATCTACATAGCCTTCGTAAGGTGTGCCAGCCTCTTCCTTATCATTCCAATTGTCTTTAGAGAGGTAAGTCGGGTTATGATAAACACCGTGTCCAGGTAGAACTTTAAAATCGTCGAATCCACTTGGTCTCTTTTTTAGGTGCCATTTTCCAAAAACAGCAGTTTGGTAGCCTGCATGGTGCAGATCCTTAGCGATGTTTTCCTTATCGGGATCCAAAGCATCTTCAAGTGTGTAAACTTGGTTTTTATTACTGTACTGTCCTGTCAGTATGGTTGCGCGGCTAGGGGTGCAAATGGAATTTGTACAGAAGGTATTATTGAGCACCGCCCCTTGACTGGCTAATTTTTCAATATTCGGATTTTTGACAAAATCTTTTAAAATACCACCGTATACGCCCCATGCCTGGGCCGTGAAATCGTCCGTCAGGATAAAGACGATGTTGGGGCGTTGTGTTGCGTTGTTCTTTTTCTGTGCTTGTGAAAAAATGGGCAAGAGGCCGCAGAGGAGCAATACTAATTTTTTATTCATGTGAATTCAGCGATATATTAGTCGACGAATTGAGTATACCGGACTACGATAATTGCTATAATCGTTCGTCTTGGTCTAGTTCTGTCTATTTGATTGTAGACAAATCTACTCTTTATAGACTACTATATCGCGAATAAACTGTAATAAATATGTTAGTCATCGACACCTTTTCCATCGAGAATATGCTGGTAGTATTTTTCGATTCTTGCCTCGCGAGTTTTCACTTGTTTTGCCTGGTTAAAGTAGAATAGATATCCTTTTTGCCGACCAGGCGTAAGTGATTGAAAGGCTTTTTGGAGCAAAGGGTCTTCCAGTAAGGCGCGCTTAAATTCTTCCGGTACAGGGTAATCTGCAGCTTTTCGCATGTGCACTTTCTTACCTGATTTTTCAATTTCGATGGCTTCCTGAATATATTCCGATATCACCTCTCGTAATGATTCAATCTGTTCAACAGTGGTGAATCTAAGCTGTCTGGCCGATTGAACATTTTCGGTTTGCTGGATCAATATATTTTTGGGATCTTTTAATAATGCACCTTTGTGGAATAGCAGCGCACAGTATTCTTTAAAGCCGTGTATCAATAGGACATTTTTACCTTCAAATGTATAACAAGGGTGCATCCATTTATAATCCTCTTGCAGTGTTTTATTGCCACGGACAATTTCTCTCAACAGATTGAATTCTTCATTCCATCTTGTCGCATTTTCAAAAAAATGTTCAATTTTTGGATTCATAATGTAGTGCTTTAGGAAAGTTTGGAAAGAATTTCTTGTAATCTGTTGTGCGCCATATTGATTCCTTGCGCAAAAGGCATCTGTAGCAGCTGGTTTCTAAACGCGACCGACTGAAATATAATATGGATGTGAAGCCTGCTACGTTCTGCACCTATTTTTTCAAATGTTAAATATTCCAATTGTACGGGAAATGTACTGTTTTCCATTTCAAACGTCCGTGTGATACGTTGATTGGGCAGGAATTCGTGTATCGTTCCATTTGCTTTGAACATGACCTGGCCATTATGGGAAGTTTCAAACGCATAGGAGCCATGCGTTTTATTTTCCAATTTCAGGACTTTGGTTCCCATCCACTGTTCAAAAATTTCGGGATCCTCGTATGCTTTGAAGAGCAGTTCAACAGGTAAATCGAACTCTCTTGTAATGACAATCTCCTGTTTATTATCCTCAGCCTGGACGTTGTTTTTTACCTCCATATTATTTGTTCTTGTAGTTTTGCATAATAGCTTCCAATTGATTGAATCTGTCATCCCACATTTGACGAAAAGGTTCGATGAAATCTGCAATTTCTTTCATCTTCGTTGGGTTGAGTTGATAGTATATCTCACGTCCATTTTGTTGAGACTTTAATAACTCACATGTCGTCAATATTTGTAAATGTTTTGAAACTGTCGGTCTTGCGGTGTTGAAGTTGGCTGCAATTGCACCTGCAGTCATGGCTTGTGAGGCCAAAAGAAGTAAGATCGCTCTTCTTGTTGGATCTGCTATAGCTTGGAAAACATCTCGTCTTAAGTTCATTTTGAAGTCATTTGACTACGAATATACGTGTAGTTATTTAGCTACGCAAATATTTTTTACATTTCTGTGGAGAAAATCGGTGGGCAGAAATGGAGATGACGAATAAAAATTCTTTCCTGGCGGATTTAAAATGAAAACGATCGAGAATTAAACCTACGGATCAATGTTTGGCGAATAATGCTAAATTAGGGTAATTAATTATAACAAGATGAAAACACAGTTATCGTACTTAAAAAAATTGAGCGTATTGGGGACGAAAACTTTAGTCAAATATTATTTGCTGGCTATTGTTTCGACTTTACTTTATTTGGTGGTTGGTAGTTTACAATTTAATGCTAGTCATGAAGCTTTCTTTTCGACAGTCAGTCCTGTACAAGCCGCGGCTAAATTCCTTTGGTTGATTGGATTGATCCTGCTACCTGTATTACTTTTTATTTTCAGCAACAAATATGTGTTTTCGAAGATTGCAAGTCTTGTCGTGGAGGAAAGGCAGGATGATCTCATTCTTCCGGCATTTGACAAAGTACTTTTAATTTTTCAATCAAATCAGCCCGATGTAGTACAAAATGTCGCTGATTATTCGTTTGCGAAACTTAAACTGATTAATGACGTAAAAAATACCAAAATTGAGAGCCCTTGGGTGCGACGCATTGTCATTTTTGGTCTGAACAAAGTGAAGTTTGATTCCTTGGATTTGGACAATAACACCAGCTTCTATACTATTATAAGGTCAAAGTTTATTGGTGTACTCGAAATATTGACCACAGCAAGTAGTAAGCCATTTTGGACATGTATTCTTGTCCAATGGCTTATGCTACTTTTTGTTTGGCTGACCAACTAAATGCGTTGATCACTGCAAGCAAGCAAGCAAGCAAGCAAGCAAGCAAGCAAGCAAGCAAGCAAGCAAGCAAGCAAGCAAGCAAGCATCCGGCTGCTGCAGGTATTTGTCTATTGGTTAAGTTTTCTTTAAGTCTTTGCGCTGAAATGTCAGATTATCACGACGGTATAGATTTTATTTTGTATTTTAACTTTAAGAATAAAACCATGGAGTTATAAATGAATGTTATGATGAAAAAGATTTTTTTTACAGTTGTTGGGCTTTTGGTTGCATCGTTTGTTTTCGCCCAAATGCCACAGGTAAAGGTTGAAGAGGGGGTGCTAGAAGGGATTATCTTGTCAAGCGGGGTCGAGTCCTTCCGAGGGATCCCCTTTGCAAAACCCCCAGTAGGCGATCTAAGATGGAAAGAACCGCAAGCTGCTGAACACTGGTCTGGTATCCGTAAAGCAGATCATTTTGGTTATTCTCCGATGCAGAAACCGATCTATGGGGATATGCGATTTCGGTCGCCGGGGATCAGTGAAGACTGTCTATACCTGAATGTATGGCGTCCAAAGAGTCTTCATTCAGGCAAACTTCCTGTTTTAGTTTATTTTTACGGCGGGGGGTTCAATGCTGGTGATGGATCTGAAAATCGTTATGATGGTGAAAGTTTTGCTAAAGAAGGTCTTATTGTCGTTACTGTCAACTATCGTCTTGGTATCTTTGGTTTCTTCGCGCATCCAGCATTAACGGAGGAATCACCGAAACATGCTTCAGGAAATTATGGACTGCTGGATCAGCATGCAGCTTTGGTTTGGGTCAAAAAAAATATAGCTGCATTCGGCGGTGATCCCGATGCGGTCACCATCGGTGGCGAGTCGGCAGGAAGTATGTCTGTTTCCGCTCAAATGACTAGTCCGCTATCCAAGGGGTTGTTTACGCGTGCTATCGGTCAGAGCGGAAGTGTCTTTAACTTACGGTATGGTACAGCCTCTATTACTGAGCAGGAACAACAGGGTGTTGCATTTGCATCGCGGGTAAATGCAACAGGTCTTGATCAACTGCGTGAAATTCCTGCGGCCGAACTTCTAGATAAAGCCAGCGAGCCAGGAGCCTTCACTACCCGTTTGATTGTTGATGGCTATTTTTTGCCGCGATCTCCATTGGCTATTTTTGAAGCCGGGGAGCAATCTAAGGTTCCCTTGCTTGCCGGTTGGACTTCCACGGAAGCTCCCTATATGGCTTACATGGGTAAATCTTACCCATCTCCGGAGAATTATGAGAAGTTGGTAAGAGCACAGTTTGGTGTTAAAGCTGAAGAAGTGCTCAAGGAGTATCCAGGGAAGACCGAGGCAGAAGTCATTGAATCGGCAACTGCATTAGCTAGCGATAATTTTATTGTGTATAGTACTTGGAAATGGCTTGACCTGCAACGAAAGAATAGCGGTAACCCAGTCTTCGTTTATATATTCGGTAAACCGCGGCCACCCATGCAACCGGAATATCGTGATGCACAAACCGGGCTTGCCGGAGGAATTAGCAAGAAATCTACACAAGAAGACAAGGAAAAAAGCCCACAGCCCCTACCGGGAGCTTTCCATGCCAGTGATATCGAATATTTATTGGGAAATCTGCAGAGTAATGATGTTTTTGCCTGGACAGAAGATGATTACAAGGTTTCGAAACTTGGTCAGCAGTACTTTGTTAATTTTATCAAGACGGGTGATCCAAATGGAAAAGGACTTCCAGCCTGGCCGAAAACAACAGCAAAAGATCAGCGAATGAATATCTTGAATTTGAATACCGAGGTGAAAGCTTCTGCTGAAGAATTTCGGAACAGGTATCTTTTTCTGGATAAAATGTTTGTCGACCGTGAATATAAATCCAGATAGTTGCCTTCTTTATTTACGGTCAAATAAAAACCATTTATCGCTAAGGGCTGTTATCAGAGAGACTTTTTATAAAAGCGGATGGATGATATTGTCCTGTGCAGGAAAATCCTAGGTCGCGAACAGATTTATTAAGAATCGTCTGTTGAATAGCGGGGGCAACCAATGTAGGAGACCGAAGCATGATTTGTAACGTTGATTTTTTGTAGATGAAACTCATATAGAACAAACTTGGATATATGGTAATACACCCTGATGTGATTATTATAGGTGGCGGCTTGGCTGGACTTACAAGTGCATTGCATCTGTCTAAACAAGGATTCAACGTGACGTTAATCGAAAAACATGATTTTCCTCGTCATAAGGTTTGTGGCGAATATGTTTCGAACGAAGTCTTGCCCTATCTGCATTGGCTACAAGTGGATGTCGAATCGCTCTGTCCAACACATATTCAGGAGCTTGAGTTCTCGACAGAAGGTGGGCAGATGAATAGGGTCAGGTTACCCTTGGGTGGAATTGGCATCAGTCGTTACGCGTTGGATGATCTGTTATATCAGCGAGCAAAAGGGGCGGGTTGTACAATTGTTATTGCGACCGTCACAGGCGTATCCTTTAGCAATGATACATTTGCTGTTTCATTTCAAGATCAGGTATTAAGATCAAAAATTGTACTGGGCGCATATGGAAAACGCAGCAATGTGGATCAGCTCTTATCCCGCGATTTTATAACAAAAACCTCTCCGTGGATGGCTGTTAAAGCACACTATTCGGGCGATTTTCCGAATGACCTTATTGCCTTGCATCATTTTGAAGGCGGTTATTGTGGTATTTCTAAGGTCGAAGATGACCAGATAAATTTATGTTATCTGGCCGATGTAAAAACGTTCAAGAGGTATAAAAATATAGGTGATTATCAAAAGTATGTGTTGTCTAAAAATAGGCATCTTCAGTGTTTTTTTGAAAAGAGTAGACTACTTTTTGACAAGCCGCTTGCAATAAGTCAATTTTCATTTGATCAGAAATCAGCGGTAGAAAACCATATGCTTATGATTGGTGATACGGCCGGTCTTATTCATCCATTCTGTGGAAATGGGATGGCGATGGCGATACATAGTGCAAAAATGGCTTCCGAGCTTATTGTGGACTATTACCATGGTCATATCGATTCGCGCCAGCAATTGGAACAGTCCTATATGAATCAATGGAATCGAACCTTTAAAAGACGGCTCTTATTCGGACGACTTCTGTCGGGTGTACTGCGTTATAAAATAGGTACCGCGGTTCTAATGAAGGCTACGATATTTTTTCCAAAAATCTTAAGTTGGATGATAAAACAAACTCATGGAAATGCAAGCTCAATAAAATGGGGATAGACACAAGATATAGAACATCGCAGAATGAGATCATGGACGATTTTCGGCTGGAGGGCGACGAACTTCGCGTCACGCTGGATCGAATTGCAAAGATTAATCGTTTTCTAGGCGGAAATAGCATTACGTTGAATGGTGTGAAAACATTGCTTTCAACCGGCTACAAGAATGAAACAATAACCATTGTGGATATCGGTTGTGGTAATGGGGACATGCTTCGCATGTTAAGCGATTATGGCAATAGACATCATATTAAGCTTTCATTGCTCGGGATTGATGCTAATCCGTATACAATAAATTGTGCAAGGGATCTGTCGAAAGATTATACCAATATATCCTATTTGTGTGCAGATATCTTTGAAGCGAATTTTGAAGATGTCAAGTATGACATTGTTCTGTGTACGCTTACTTTACATCATTTCGACGATGAAGCGATTTTTCGTCTGCTAGATAGCCTGGTCAACGTATCAAAATTGGGGGTCGTCATAAACGATTTACAAAGGAGTAAAATGGCTTACCGGCTTTTTCAAACTATTGCTGTTGTTTTTAGGTTAAATAGAATGACAAAAGTGGATGGACTTGTTTCCATACTTCGCGGGTTTAAAAAGATTGAGCTTGTACAATTCGCAAAGGGATTACGGTTAGAACATTACACCATCCAATGGAAATGGGCCTTTCGTTACCAGTGGATAATTTTCAATATATGAATGTTAAAATAATAAATGTTGCCAAGCAACTCCCTAAATACTCTTGTACTACCGTTGATATTCTTCCGCTATTGGATATTTGGCTTCATGGACAGGAACCTCGTTTTATTAAGAAAATCAAGAAACTTTTCGAAGGTGCCGCCGTGGACAGGCGCTATGCGATTATGGATCCGATCGAAGTCTTCACGGCGACATCTTTTGAAGAAAAAAACAATGTGTATTGCCGGGAGGCGATAGCCCTAGGGGAGCAAGCACTTCGTCAGGCCCTTGAACAAACGGGCTGGGATCCCCAGTCTCTGGATTATATCATTACAGTCAGTTGCACTGGAATTATGATCCCCTCTCTAGACGCGTATCTTATTAATAGGATGAAACTCCGACAGGATATTGTGCGGTTACCAGTTACCGAAATGGGTTGCGTTGCCGGTGTTTCAGGTATTATTTATGCTAAAAATTTTCTTCAGGCAAACCCAGGTAAACGTGCTGCGGTTATTGCCGTCGAAGCGCCAACAGCGACTTTTCAGCTGGAAGATTTATCGATGTCGAATATGGTCAGTGCCGCCATTTTCGGCGATGGTGCAGCTTGCTGTCTGCTTTCATCCTGTGAGGAAGATTGCGGACCTGTAATTCTTGATCAGGAGATGTATCATTTTTATGATGCGGAGGACATTATGGGGTTTAAATTGACCAACACTGGTATGCAGATGATACTGGATGTGGATGTGCCCAATGTGATTGCGTCCCATTTTGATGCAGTTATACATCCATTCCTGAAAAAGAACCAGCTGGAAATTAAAGATATTAATTACATGATTTTTCATCCGGGCGGGAAAAAGATCGTAGCCACAATCGAGGAGATTTTTGCTGAATTTGATAAAGATATTGAAGATACTAAGGCTATACTAGCGGACTATGGTAATATGTCGAGCGCCACGGTACTCTACGTCCTTGAACGTATTATGAAACGTAAGCCTCAAGCCGGTGAATTGGGGCTGATGCTGAGTTTCGGTCCGGGATTTTCAGCACAGCGGGTTTTATTACAGTGGTAACTTACTCATTTTGAACAATGGAATTGAATGCTATACTAGCGAAATTGCCCTACAGAGCCCCATTTTTATTTGTCGATGAGTTGATTCATGTCGATGACGAAGGTGTTGCAGGTACCTATACTTTTGATGAAGATCTGGACTTTTATCGCGGCCATTTTTATGAAAGAGCGATTACCCCGGGAGTTATTCTGATCGAAACGATGGCTCAAATAGGTCTGGCCTGTTTGGGAATCTTTCTGCTCAATAAAGACTTAATGCAAGGCTCGTCTATTGCGTTGACTTCTACTGAAATACAGTTTTTAAAACCAGTATATCCAAAGGAGAAAGTCACCGTATTTTCAAAAAAAATATATTTTAGGTTTGGCAAACTAAAGTGTGCCGTTACGATGAAGAATGAAGCCGGACAGGAAGTTTGTAAAGGGATATTGGCAGGCATGATGACGGAGGATTTATGAAGAGAGTTGTGATTACTGGACTAGGAGTCGTTGCGCCCAATGGAGTGGGGGTGTCTGCCTTTACTCAGGCCATCAAAGATGGCGTTTCGGGTATTAGACATGATGAACAGCTGGAAAAACTACAGTTTTCCTGCCAGATTGCTGGAATGCCGCAAATATCAGATGATCTTAAAAGGCAATATTTCACTGAACTTGAGCTTAGAGGTTTTAATAGTACAGGCATCTTGTACGGAGTCATTGCTGGAATGGAGGCCTGGACAAATGCAGGTCTTCCTATTGCCGTAAATTCGGCCCCCGATTGGGATAGCGGAACAGTCTTTGGTTCAGGTACATCAGGTATTGATAAGTTTCGCGAGAGTATTTATAAAATTGATGAGCTACAAACCCGCAGACTAGGTAGTACAGTTGTGGCGCAAACAATGAACAGTGGTGTCAGTGCATATTTAGGTGGGAAACTAGGCCTCGGAAATCAGGTGACCACCAATTCCTCGGCCTGTGCTACTGGGACTGAAGCAATTCTAATGGCATATGACCGGATTCGGTCCGGAAGAGCAAAACGCATGCTGGCAGGCAGTACTGGAGATAGTGGGCCTTATATTTGGGGCGGTTTTGATGCACTACGTGTCTGTAGTTCGCAATATAATGACCGCCCTGCGGAAGGGTCGCGCCCAATGAGTGCAACAGCCGCAGGGTTCGTCCCGGGTAGTGGGGCTGGAGCCCTATTACTGGAAGATTTGGAAAGTGCCTTAGCACGCAATGCCGTTATATATGGCGAGTTATTGGGCGGCCAAGTAAACTCTGGAGGACAACGGGGAACAGGCAGTATGACAGCTCCAAACGCTGATGCTGTACGCCGTTGCATTCAAGAGGCCCTAAACAATTCGGGCGTCTCCAAATGGGATGTCGATGCTATAAACGGTCATCTAACGGCAACAGCCAAAGATGCTTTTGAAATAGAAAACTGGACCGAGGCACTTGGGCGTAAAGGGAAAGATTTTCCATGGATAAATTCGCTAAAAGGAATGACTGGGCATTGTCTCAGCGCGGCAGGTAGCATAGAATGCGTGGCCACAGTTTTGCAGTTATTTCATGGATTTTTATTCGGAAACAGTAATTGTACTGATTTACATCCCGAGATCGCAGCACTGATAGATCCATCAAGAGTATCAATACATCAAATTGATGTCAAACCCCAAATTATAGCCAAGGCAAGTTTCGGGTTTGGAGATGTAAATGCCTGTTTAATATTTAAAAAATTTGATAACTAAATTTATGAAGAGAGAAGAATTGATCGGTGCTTTAAAACCAATTATAGCACCCTACACAACAAACGAAGAAGCTTTCGGAAAGCTTACTGAAGAGACTGATTTTATGCGTGATCTACAAATTAATTCAGCCAATTTGGTCGATATTGTACTGGATATCGAAGATCAATTTGGGATCGTTATTGAAAATTCTGACATGGAGCGTATGCTTAATATAGGAGCCGCAGTCGAAATAATCGAAAGCAAGTTACAAGAAAAATGATTGGTAATGACATTATCGATCTGGTTCAGTCCAGAAAAGAGAGTAATTGGAGGCGTAGGGGCTTTGTTTCAAAACTATTTGATGAGCAGGAACAACTGTTGATTGTGAACAGTCCAGACCCCGAAATTGTTGTTTGGCTCTTATGGAGCATGAAAGAGGCTGCTTATAAAATATGGAATAGACAGACAGGAATCAGAAAGTACATCCCTTTGAAATTGCGGTGTTCAGTTCATGAACGATCTTCTTGCAAGGCGAGGGGAGAAGTCATCTGTGAAGGAAAAAGGTATTATACGAAGACCATCGTTTCCCCTGATTTTATACATACCATAGCAGCTGGCGAATTAGTTCATTTGGAAGATATTGTTGAAATCAAAAGAGATGGAATTATTAAAGATTCTCTCGGAGTCCCAAGCCTCGTTCTGAGGGATGGGAAGAGGCGCTTGCCTGTTTCCGTAAGTAACCATGGCCGTTTTGAGCGAATAGTTTCGATTCATAGCCTATTGACTTAATTAGACGAGTGACCATCTTATTGTACTTGGATGGATTCCTCCCGAAGCATCTGTTTGAATTTGGGATCTCGGATATAACGACTAAAGTCATGGCTTGACATTCCTGTGAAATCAGTCATCGAAAAGATGGTATAATTTTTCTTAAGTGCGTTAAAACTTTCCTCTTTATATCCCAGATCTGTTGGATTAAGTTTATTCGATAAGAATCCAAAAAACTTCTTCAACATCTTATCCGTACCATTTATGGTGATATGTATTTTCTTAACCTGGGAGCTCAGTTCCACAAATTTTTTGGTGTTAGTTGTTGTATCGGTATACTGAAATTCGGAAAGCCCTATGGCTGGCGCCAACATAATACAGGTAATCCTGTTTTTGTTTTCCAATAAAGGTTTTGCCCGCTCGATATCGACCTTATGAATGTCTTTGGCCTGAGCAGAAAAAGAACTATTGTATTCCGGATTCGAAATAGCACTCATCACCACAGATGCTCCACGACTGTGAGAGATAATGAAGACATCTTTATCGGCCATATTATTCAGTATACGTCTCAATCCAAATTCACCGGCCATCTGGCTAAAGGAGGCTGCGGAAAACCAGTTTTTTGCAGATCGAAACGGAGAGGTTGATCGTAAACCATCCCAATAAAAGCGAATAATTTCGTCGGTTTTGGGATTTGTAACGATATGATCGGCAATATATTTATATTGTTTTACAACGGATTCTTCATCGGCATTAAAGCCATGAACTAAAATGAACACACGTTTTTTTTGTGCAATGCGTTTTGACAGACGCAGCATGTTACCGCGTTCAAAAGCAAGTAACTGTTCGCGGTCGCCTCTGTCGGTGGCAATCTTCATCAGTGAATAAGGGTCTCTAGCAGCTTTATTCGAGGGGATGCCATAACTTTTCTTCCAATTATCGGGGTAGAAATTTCCATTCTGATCCACAAATGAATACCATAAATTGGGATCTACACCAGTATTGGGAGATGCCGAATCAGGAAGGTTATGAATAAGACCACACGAGGCGAACAAGGTGATAATGAGGATGAAGTAGAAAAAATATCTTTTGTTCATATGCTTTATTTCCTTCTATATCAGAATTTTATTTTCACTAGGATCCAATGGCTATCAAATTGGATGTATTTCTACAAAAATTCATTTCATGTAATATAGTCATTATTTTGGATAGCAAAAAGCAAGTCCGCATTTCGTCTGCTTATTATTTTCCTAATTTATCTGGATGAAGCTAAGGATCTATTCTTTTAATCAAATAAAGCCTATTGCGTCGACTGGTGAAAAGCTGGTAATTTAAAGCCGCATTTGAGTAGTAACCATAGTTATGAAATTGTTCCGTATCCTCAAAAGTCAGCGCTCCAATATTCTTACCATTGATTTCAATCTGAGACCAATGCCACTCCTCATCAAGATATAAATGATCTTTAAATTTTAAGGTGTCGTTTTCGACAACAAGGTGTGAGAAAAGGCAACCTTGCCAACGATCGCCTTGCTCATATTTTCTGCTGTTCAAATCCTGTCGATTGCGAATACGCCTGATTTTTTGGTAATAAACCGATTGAATATTGGCGGGGGAATGATTCGTGACCCATTCATTCTTGTCCCAGTGTCCGAAAAGGTCATTTACTGTACGCCCTCTAGACACAGTTTGCAGATTTAAATTACCATCATCCGATATATTTTCACAGAATATATGCCATTTACCGTCCATGAAATACGTTTTTTTTGAGTAGCTTTTCGAATTGCTGTGTTCGAAATCATAGATTCGCTCAGAAAGAAAATACTGTGCTTTACGATCGATATCATCTAGTTGTTGGCGTTGTTGATCCGCAGTCCAGTTGAGATCGGCATTGCGTATTTCAATGCTGCTTTTTGTGGTATCACCATCTAATGGCCAGCTACGAAAGTAATGTTTTCCTATGTTAATCAGATAGCCCTCGAAAAGAATCTCTGTATCCTTATCTTCATCCTGTGTGTAAGAATATTGATCGATCTGCTTGCCGTTTTTGTCCAATTTATAAAACATATGGATGGTTGGTTCTGCATCGTTAGCGTTTTTAGCCTTGCTCAAACTATGGATGATTAATTCGTTGTTCTTTGTCAAAAACTGATCAATAGGATTACTACTCGCCTTGAAAAGAATGATTTCATGTCGTCCAAATCTATTTTTGGTGTTATTGATATCGAGATATTGCCCGTATTTTTTCGGGAGTGTCGACGAGTGAAAGAAGTTTTGAATCCTAATATCGATATCAAAAATACCATTTGTATATATAATTGTACCGGCTATCAGCATACATCCCAGTAGATAATATTTCAAAGTACTGGTATCTTTTAACAGCAGATAGAAATAGCAAAATACCCAGCTCAGTATAAATGCAAGCGGCGAAAAAATAATATAATTCAGCTTCACATTGTTGCCTGCATCAAAAATAAAAAAACTGATGAGATAGGCTGCCATAAACACTAGGCATCCGAAAAAGGACTTTAATAAAGGACTCTTTTTAGCTTTCTCCGGATTTTGATCTGTCTGTTGCACGATGTTATAATTTAGGATAGTTTGTATACTATTTAACACTGGACTGATAAGGGCGTAATTTAATTTTTTTCTTTAAGGTTTCAAAGAGTCGATTACACATTTGATGCTAAAAGCATGCATATGGGTTCATTAATTTTTATTGGTCCTTGGGGAAACTTCCTTAACGCCACCTTTTGTTAAAATAAGGGAATTGTAAATTCCTGTTTTGTCTCTAACAAACTCGATTGTTCTGTCGTTGTCGTCTGCCCTGAAAAATTTTGTTTTAGACTCGGGAATGAGTTCAGTATCCGCATCGTTATAGTAGAGTTTGCCTGTAGTTTTTAATATATGTATTTTCCCATATTCACCTGCATAGTTATCGTACAGCGTCGTATCTATTTTGGTGGGATAATGTTTATAGGGAAGCTCTACTTCTTTACCCAGCGCAATCGCAGACAGTCCATACCCGATGATATGGGCGGGGGAGCCGTTGTTGGAAAGGACAGTGACAAAGAGTTTGTCGTCAGTAAATCGATTAAAAGAAGTCATTGTACCAAAGAATCCGCCATCATGTGCAATCAAATAATGTCCGTGATTGTAAAATGGATTGATGATAAATCCATAGCCCCAATTTTCAGCGCTATATGGTGTAAACATTTTTTCTTTCATCGCTGCCGATAGAATCGTTGTTCCATAGAGTGCTTTGTCCCAAATGGCTAAATCTTCAACGGTTGAATAAATGCCATCGTGGCCCAGGTTGATCTCCCAGTTGATATGGGGATTATGGATAAAACCTTCTGCATTAGGGTAATATACTTTTGCTTTTTTCGTGACGATGGAATCATTATTACTGACTCCGGTGTTACTCATGCCAGCTTTATCAAATATGTTTTTCTTTAAGAAAGAAGCGTAATGCTCACCTGAGACCTTTTCAATAATCTTTGCTAACAAATAATAACCGATATTACTATAGGCGCTTTTCGTTCCCGGTGAGCATTCGAAAGGAATTTTCTTGATGGCGGCATAAGCAGAATCGCTACTTATACTACTTAATGCGATTTCTTTGAAACCCATAGCAAGTCCTGAGGTGTGTGACAGCAACATGTGGATACTTATACTATCGGCTTTTGGATAATCGGGGAAAAACTTACTGAGTTTATCGTTTAGCGATGATCTTCCGCTGTCTACGAGCTGTAAAATAGCAGCCGCGGTAAATTGTTTTGTGACCGATGCCAACTGAAACTTCGTATCGATCGTATTTTTGATCCTCCATTCATAATCTGCTAAACCGTAGGCTTTTTTTAATAAAATCGCACCGTTTTTCGTGACAAGAACTGTTCCACTAAAATTATTTACATCGGCTTGTGCCTGCATATAGGTGGCAAGTTTGGCTGATGTTTTTTCTTGTGCCACAAGAAAAATTGGACAAAACATAAGTAACATTAAAAGCTTCATAGCGTATGGTATAAATAATTATGGAGCAATGTTACTGTTTAATAAAATAGTGTGATTGTATTTTTGTAAACCTGCTAAATAAAAATCCATTTTATTTGGTCCCGTTCAAGATCAGCTATTTTGGAAAAGAAAATTTTTGGTGTAAACCCTGTTAATTTTTTAAAATCTCTGATCATGTGGGACTGATCGAAATAATCCAGGTTATAAGACAGACCTATTTTGTTGCCATCTTCGAGGTGACTTTGAATCGCAGCTCGAAATCTAATGATTTTTTTGAATTGGGAAGGTGTTTTACAGATATGTTGATCGAATTGCTTATTTATGGTTGTTCTCGATCTTCCTGTTTTTAGCGAAAATTCTGACATAGATTGATTGAGGTTACTTGTATCTAGCATTTCGGTGATTATGTTTTCGAGCAATGCATTTTCAAATAGCCAAAATTTTGATATCCAATACTCTTCTAAGGCCTTGATTCGCTCGTCTTGGTTATCAATGGAAAGGATAGATGTCATCGCGTTTTTATAATCCAGGTGCGGATTAAAATCGGGAAATGTTCCGCTGTTATAATAGCTTAAATCATTGGGTATAAAAGCATTTATCCCAAGAGGTTTGAAGTAAGTGGTAATTTCATTTATTTTTCCCTCATAACTCACTAAAACAGGTTCATTAAAATTGCATACAAGGTTTGTTTCTATCGAATTGGACGGACAATGCTTCGTAATGACCTCATTTGGGCTTACCTTAGTTTTGGTCTGCTCACTTATCGTCACTATGGTGTAAATGCTCGGAAACGTAAAATATGCCGTCGCTTTTTCTTCGTGAGTTTTCTCAAGTACATAGAAGCATTCAATATATTTTTTTAGAAGTAAGCTCTTTGGTCTATATATTTTTATCGTCATTTATTCTTCATGTAAATAGGTGTTATTCATACATCATCTTTTTAAACTTGGATGTATTGGATAGTCGATTTAAATATAGAGAACCTTTATGATAATTTTTACCGAGCTTAATTTCTTAAAACACTTATTTTTAAATTGGGGAAAAGATGAATCCGATAGCATTCAGTTTTTAGCGTACTTTAGTCGGTAATTAACCGTTTAATAAAAAACCAAATGAACGATTTGAATCCAGAAGAAAATTACATCGCAATAAACAAACACTCGTGGAATAATAGAACAGATACACATCTAAAATCAGACTTTTACAATCTAGCAGGATTTTTAAAAGGGGAGACTTCGCTAAATTCAATCGAATTGGCCTTATTGGGTGATATCAGCGGAAAAAAAATATTACACCTACAATGTCATTTCGGACAGGATACAATTTCTTTGAGTAGACTTGGTGCCAAAGTTACTGGTGTTGATCTATCCGACAAGGCGATTGAAAGTGCCCGAGAAATTGCGAAAGAAACGAATGCAGATGTACAGTTTATCTGTTGTGATTTGTATGAGCTTGAGAATCATCTTGACGGACAATTTGATCTGGTCTTTACCAGCTATGGAACGATTACTTGGTTACCGGATTTAGATAAATGGGGGAAAATAATTTCACGTTTCTTGAAACCGAAAGGGAAGTTTGTTTTTGTCGAGTTTCATCCAGTTGTTTGGATGTTCGATGATAATTTTGACAAAATTGGCTATAATTATTTTAATGTTGCTCCAATTGTTGAAACCGAGCAGGGAACCTATGCCGATAAAGATGCAGCTATTTCGCAGTCCTATGTTACCTGGAATCATAGTATGAGTGAGGTCGTTGGAGCTTTACTTCATCATGGGCTAAACATTCAAGACCTGAACGAATTTGACTATTCACCTTATCCCATTTTTAAAAACATGACAGAACTAGATCCTAAAAAATTCAGAATAGCCCATTTGGGAAATAAAATTCCGATGGTCTATGCTATTGTTGCGCGTAAAAGTGAATAAATAGAATGCTGGGAATTGACCAGGTACTTATTTCTTTTTCAAATAACGATTTATCATGGGGCTAAAATCTATTTTGGATGAAGCCTGAATATGTTCTGCCAATACGGATGCGGGAAATTCATCCAATGTTTTGAAATTAATACAGCCTTTTTGAAATTTAGCCTTGGGTAATTTTAATTTTAGTTCTTCCATTAATTCGGGGTTAGTATAGATAACCAAGGAATGGAATGAAATGTAATTCTTTGCGACTGTTAGCCCGTATTTAAATACGCCCTGTTCATTAAAGCTAATTGCATTAGGGTTTGACATGAATTTTCCGAAGCTCTCAGAGACGGTATTGTCATTTTCTGTTATCGCTTTCCGGAATTGACGGATGACCTCTTGCTCCGTTTCCGAAAGTGTATTGATATACTGATCTATTTCCATAATATCGTATTGTTCTTCAGGGCTGTAGTTATTAGCTAAAAGTATCAAATTTTCTTCTATATCGATGTAGGTCAGCATAAAAAGATGCATTGATTTATTTTGGTTACATGTTGACCTGCCTTTAAAATTTTACCCCTCTTTATTTCAGATTTTACCCCCTGTGGTTGGCAAGTTATTTATAATTTAATGTTATTAATCAAATTATACAATTCGTATTCGTTGGAATAAGGAATACGTCTGCAAGAATTATAACATTTATAAACTAAAAACAGCATTATGAGAAAATTTATGATGGTGATTTCTATTGGAATCATTGGGCTATTGAGCTGCCAAAAGTCTGTTCAACTAGATTCTCCGACATCACTAAAAACAAAAGCGAAGGTAAATCTAGCAAGTATAGGTAATACTTACTATATAGATCCCAGCGGAAACGATGATAGCACAGGAACGAGCACAACTGCAGCATGGAGAACGCTGGCCAAAATTAATGCCTCGGTTTTTGGCGCTGGTGATCGTATTTTGTTCAAGAGTGGTGGCGTATGGAATGACACGTTGCATATGAAAAATTCGGGAACGGCTGAAGCTCCTATTATTATAGATAAATATGGCGGCGATGTTCGTCCGATTATCAACGGTGGTGGAAAGAGAAACGGATCAAATGCACTATACCTCAATAGGGTGTCTTATTTTGAGGTAAATAACCTCGAACTGACGTATCCGGCCTATGAACTAC